>JAUVSA010000011.1 GCA_030597345.1 Bacillota bacterium | reverse complement strand
GTTGATCGTATGGGTGGTTCCCGCCAGCCCGCCCACTCCCTGCACCGTCAGGGTTGATTCACCAATGCCGTCGATCTGCGCCCCCGCCCCTGCCAGGAAGTGACAGAAGCAAACGACGTCCGGCTCGAACGAGGCATTCTCGATGACCGTCTCCCCCTTCGCCAGAGCGGCCGTCATCAACAGCGCGAAGGTGGCTCCCGGACTTCGGTATACAGGGTCCAGAGCAATCCTCGACCCAACCAGCCGCGGGGCGCGGGCGGTGACCCTGTCCTCCCCGACCTGCACCTCAACCCCGAGCGCCTCGAGGCCGCCGAGGAGGTAGTCCACCGGCCTGCGTCCGATGTTGCAGCCGCCAGGAAGGGGCAGCTCCGCCCTGCCCAGCCGAGCGACCACCGGGCCGAGGACGTAGTGGGAGGCCCGCATCCGCGCCACCAACTCCTCGGGGGCACGATGAATCTCCAGTCCCCGGTTGACCACTCGCAGTTTCCCCTCCCCCCTCTCCTCGACCGAGAGGCCGAAGGAGCGCAGCAGCTCTAACATCGTCTCCACGTCCGCGATGCGCGGCACATTCCCCAACACGCTCTCTCCCTCGAGCAGGAGCGTAGCGGCCAACGTGGGCAGTGCCCCGTTCTTGCTTCCCGACGGCCTGACTGTCCCTCTCAGCGGCCGCCCCCCCACCACGCGCCACACCTCCCCGGACACCGCGGCGCCGCTGGCTGCAGCGGCTCGCCTCGACTCTTTCTTCATCACCGGCGCCTCTTCTCGGCTACCCGCACCCGATTCAGCGCCCGGCGCAGAGCCACCTGCGCACGAGCCACATCGACGTTTGACTCGCGAGACCGAAGTCGCCGCTGCGCGCGTTCCTCCGCCCCGTGCGCCCGCTCCACGTCGATCTCCTCCACCGACTCCGCCGCCTCCACCAGCGCCATCACTCGATTCCAACCCACCTCCAGATAGCCGCCCGAGACGGCGAACGACGAGCGCGCGCCGCGCTCATCCACTACGGAAAGCTCCCCCGTGACCAACTCCGCCAGCATCGGCGCATGGTGTGCCAGCACCCCGAGGTATCCCTCCCACGCTGGAGCTACCAGGCTCGTCACCTTCCCCCGGTACACCGTGTGGTCGTGCGCCAGAACGGCCAGTTCGTAGTGAGGAGGCAATCTATCCCTCCTTCGCCAACTGTTCCGCTTTAGCGACCGCCTCGTCTATCCCGCCGACCATGTAGAATGCCTGTTCCGGCAGCTGATCGTGTTTCCCGTCAACGATCTCGCGGAATCCCCGCACTGTCTCTCGCAGTGAGACATAGCGTCCGGCCCGGCCCGTGAACGCTTCCGCCACGAAGAAAGGCTGAGAGAGGAACCGTTCGATCCTTCGTGCCCGCCCCACGATCAGGCGATCTTCGTCCGACAGCTCCTCGATGCCAAGAATGGCGATGATATCTTGCAGATCCTTGTAGCGCTGCAGCACCTCCTGAACCTCGCGCGCCACCTGATAATGCTCCTCCCCGACCACGACGGGGTCCAGGATTCGAGAGGTCGAGCGGAGCGGGTCGACCGCCGGATAGATGGCCCTTTCGGCTATGCGGCGGTCCAGCACCGTGGTGGCGTCGAGGTGGGCCATCGCGGCTGCGGGGGCCGGGTCGGTGATGTCGTCGGCCGGCACGTAGATCGCCTGGAGAGAGGTGATCGAACCTCTCTTGGTGGAGGTGATCCGCTCCTGGAGCTCGGCCATCTCGCTCGCCAGCGTCGGCTGATATCCCACCGCCGACGGCATCCTCCCGAGCAGCGCGGACACCTCGGACCCGGCTTGCACAAACCGGAAGATGTTGTCTATGAACAGCAGCACGTCCTGGCCCTCTACGTCGCGGAAGTACTCGGCCAGCGTCAGTGCTGTCAGGCCCACCCGAAGGCGCGCGCCCGGTGGCTCGTTCATCTGCCCGAACACCAGCGTCGCTCGCTCGATCACCCCCGACTCCTGCATCGTGAGCCACAGGTCGTTCCCCTCCCGTGTCCGTTCTCCCACTCCCGCAAACACAGACGTCCCGCCGTGCTGAGTCGCCATGTTGTGGATCAGCTCCGTAAGCAGCACGGTCTTGCCCACCCCCGCGCCCCCGAAGAGCCCCACCTTCCCACCGCGAGCGTACGGGGCAAGCAGGTCGACCACCTTGAATCCGGTTTCGAAGATCTCCGTCGTCACCTCTTGGTCGTCGAAGCTCGGAGATGGCCGATGAATCGGGAAGTGGTCTGCGGCCTCCACCTCGCCCAGGCCGTCGATGGGCTCACCCAAGACGTTGAAGAGACGGCCCAGCAGCTTGGGCCCGACGGGCACCGTGATCGGGCTTCCACTGTTTATCGCCGGCATCCCCCGCACCAATCCCTCCGTCGGCGACATCGCAATACAGCGCACGGTCTCGTTGCCCAAGTGCTGTGCCACCTCCAGCACCAGCCTGCGAGTCTCCCCCTCGCGGCCGAGCTGGATCTCGACGGCATCTCTCATCTCCGGCAGGCCATCCGCCGGGAACCTGATATCCACCACCGGCCCGATCACCTGGACCACTTTGCCTTCCGTCATCTCTGCCGATCTGTTCTCACTCATAGCTCAAGCCGTCGCCTCGGCCGCGCCGACGAGCTCGCTCAGCTCCCTGGTGATGCCCGCCTGGCGCGCCTTGTTGTACTCCAGTGTCAGTGATCGAATCATCTCTTCCGCGTTGTCCGTCGCCGCAGTCATCGCTGCCATCCGCGCGGCATGCTCGCTCGCGGAGGCCTCCAACACCGCCCCCAGCACCTCCGCGCGCAGATATCGCCTCATCAGCCTGGGCAACATCTCCCGCGCCGGGGGCTCGAAGATCAGCTCCTCCGGCGCCTCCTCCTTCGGCGCCACCGGAAGGACCATCTGCGCTTGGACCTCAGACCTGGCCCCGCCAAGGAACCGGGAATACACCATCACCAGCCGGCCAAGCTCGCCCCTCTCGTACCGCTCTCCAAGCCTGTCGGCCAGCCGCGAGATGGCCGCCGCCTCCGGCTCTCCCCCGATCGGCACCACCCGCTCCACGATCTCGTAGCCTCGGTGCGCCAACTGCATCTCGCCGCGTCTTCCCACCGCGGCCACCACAGTCTCCTCCGGCGTCCCGGTTGCCAGCGCGCGGCGAACCGCATTCGCGTTGTACCCCCCGCACAGGCCGCGATCGCTCGTCACCACCAGCATCGCTGTGCGCGCCCCGGGCCGTTCCTGCAGGAACGGATGCCCCTGCGTGGCCCGCGCCGCCCGAACCACCAGCGCGGCCATGCCCTGTCGGTATGGCCGCGCTCGCCTCAGTCGCTCTTCTGCGCGTCGCAGCCGGATCGAGGCCACTGTCTTCATCGCGCGACAGATCTGCTCGATGTTGCGGACCGTGCGAATCTTGCTCTTTATGTCGCGCGTCGAAATCACTTCTCGGCCGCCCCCGTTCCTGATTGGGCATCTTGCTCCGCAGCCGATTTCTTCGACTGGCGGTCGAGCTTCGACCGATACCGCGCCCGGCACTCCTCCATCGCCTCTTGCAGGTCTCTCTCCACCTCTTCGCTCAGGCCGCCCGTCTCGCGGATCGCCTGCAGCACCCGCGGATGCCCCTCCCGCACGGACGCCACCAACTCTCGGCCGAAGTCTGCAGCATCCTCCACCGCGAACTCGTCCGCGTAGCCGTGCGTCCCGGCATAGAGAACGATCACCTGCTCCGCCATGGGCATCGGCACGTACTGCGGCTGCTTCAGCAGCTCCATCATCCGCTCTCCCCGCGCCAGCTGCGCCCGGGTCGTTCGATCCAGCTCGGTAGCGAATTGAGAGAACGCCTGCAATTCCTGGTAGTAGGCCAGATCCAGCCGCAGCATCCCCGCCACCTGCTTCATCGCCGGCCGCTGCGCCGCGCCGCCCACCCGCGATACCGACAGGCCCACGTTCATCGCCGGCCGGAAACCCGAGAAGAAGAGATCTCTCTCCAAGTAGATCTGCCCATCCGTTATCGAGATCATGTTTGTCGGGATGTAGGCCGAGTAGTCGCCCTCCTGAGTCTCGACGATCGGCAGAGCGGTGAGCGATCCTGCCCCATGCTCATCGCTCAACTTGGCCGCGCGCTCCAACAGGTGCGCGTGCAGGTAGAAGATGTCGCCCGGGAACGCCTCCCTGCCCGGAGGCCGTCGCAGCAGCAGCGAGATCTGCCGGTAGGCGTGGGCGTGCTTTGTGAGATCATCGTACACGACCAGCGCGTGCTGCCCCTTGTCCCGGAAGTACTCCCCCATCGAGGATCCCGCGTAGGGCGCCACGTACTGCTGCGCTGCCGGATCGTTCGCCGACGCGGCGACGATCGTCGTATACTCCATTGCCCCATGTTCCTCGAGTACGTGCGCCACCCGCGCCACGGTGGACAGCTTCTGCCCGATCGCCACGTAAATGCAGTAGCAGTCCTGTCCCTTCTGGTTGATGATCGCGTCCACCGCGATCGCCGTCTTCCCGGTTTGCCGGTCGCCGATGATCAGCTCTCGCTGTCCCCGCCCAATCGGCGTCATGGCGTCGATCACCTTCAGGCCCGTCTGCAGCGGCTCCTTCACTGGCTGCCGCTCCACCACGCTGGGGGCCCGAGTCTCGATCGCCCGCCACTCCTTCACCGGAGCCGGACCCCGTCCGTCGAGCGGCTCGCCGAGGGCATTCACCACTCGCCCCAGCAGCGCCTCTCCCACCGGCACCTGCATGACGCGCCCGCTCGTCTTTGCGACGTCACCTTCCTTGAGCTCCGTGTCGTCGGCCAGCAGGATGCAGCCTACGTTGTCTTCCTCCAGGTTGTGGGCCAGCCCGTAGAGCCCACCTGGAAACTCGATCATCTCCCCCATCATCGCTTCCCGCAGGCCGTACACGCGCGCCACCCCATCGCCCACCTGGAGCACCCGTCCGACGCCGCTCATCTCGGCCTCGGCGCCGAACTTCTCCATCTGCTCGCGAATCACCGAGCTGACTTCGTCTGGCCTGATCCTCACTGGCGTCTTCCTTGCTGATCCATCAGCTCTTCTCTCATGCGCGCCAGCCTCCCGGCCGCACTGCCGTCGCTCAGTCTTTCACCCAGCCTCACCCTCACCCCGGCCAGCACCGACTCGTTCGTCCGCTCCTCCAGCCTGACCCGGCGCCCCGCCAGCCGTTCCAGCACGGCCAACAAGCGCTGGCGCTGTGCCTCAGAGAGCGGCATCACTGTCTCCACTTCCGCCGGAACGATCCCAGCCGCCTCATCCGCCAGCTCGCCGTACGCTTCTGCCACCTCGGCGACGCTGTCTCCCCGCCCATGACGCACCAAGGCCGCGAGCAGCGCGGTTAGCGTCTCCGAGAACCTCTCCCCCAGCACTGCTCGCACTGCCGCCAGCTTCTGCTCTTTCCCCAAATCGGGCCGCCGAAGCAGCTCCCGCAGCTCCGGCGCCTCCTCTACCAGCCGCACGATTTCGGCCAGCTCCCTGCCCAGCGGCTCCACCGCGCCGCGCCCGCGCGCCAAGTCAAACAATGCCTCGGCATATCTCCCCGCAACCCTTCGGTCCCTCACCGGCCCGCCCCCTCCCTCTGCTCCAACCGCGAGATGAAGTCATCTACTACCTGGCGGTGGTCCTGCTCATCCAGCCGACGCAGCACCGCGCGGCTCGCCGCCAGCAGCGCCAGATCGACCACCTCCCGGCGCAGCTCGAGCATCGCCTCTTCTCGCTCCAGCTCCACCGTCTCCCTCCCCCGCTGGCGAATCTCCTGCGCCTCCTCCCGCGCCTCTCGCAGGATGCGTTCCCGCGCCTCCTCCCCCTCCCTCACCAACTGCCTCACCTGCTCTCGTCCTTGGCCCCGCGCCCCGTCCAGGATCTCTCTTCGCTCCTGGTCAATCCGCGCCAACTGGGCGCGCGCCCGCTCGCCCGTCTCGAGCCCCTCCGCGATCTCCTTCTCCCGCTCTTCCATCACTCCCAGCAGCGGCCGAAAGAGATACCGCCGCAGCAGCAGATACAGGATCACGAATCCAGTGACCTGGAGCAGCAGCACCGCGGGATCTATGTTGAACAGTCCTGCCCCTTCTCCCATCGCCTCGTCCTGTCTCCGCTCGACGCCCCGAGCCGCCTATCCGCCGCCCATCGTCTTCAGCACATCCTCCGCCGCCGGCAGCTTGCCCCAGAGCACGAAGCTTATCACCAACACATAGATCGTCAGCGACTCGATGAACGCCAGCCCCAGGATCATCAACGTGAACAGCCGTCCGCCTGCCTCTGGCTGTCGCGCCGTGCCCTCCAGCGCCGCCACGATCGCGCGCGCTTGACTGATGCTCCCCGCAATCGCGGCGAACGCCACGGCGAACCCGGTCACCAGTGCCAGCCCAAAGAGATAGAGCATCACCTTCTCCTTTCCGTCAGCATGGCCAGCTCACACAAGCTGGCTTTCCTCGGCTTTCTCTTCCCGCAGCACCCCCGCCAGATACACCGCCGCCAGCATCGAAAAGATCGCCGCCTGGACGAGGGATATCAGTATCTCCAACATCATGTTTGGCAGCTGCACCGGCACGGGGATCCAACGCCGCGCCAGCCCCACTACCAGTCCGATGAAGATCATCAGGACCTTGTGCCCGGCCATCATGTTGCCGAAAAGCCGCAGCGCCAGTGTGACCGGGCGGAACAGTTCCCCCACGAGGTGTACTGCAAACACCAGCGGCGCCAGCATCACATACGGAAACTGCATTGGAACCCCCGCCACAAAGTGCTTGATGTAGCCTGCTCCGTGCTCCCGAACACCCTGGTACTGCACCATCGTGAACACCACAATCGCCAGCCCCGCGGTAATGCTCAGATTCGACGTGGGAGACATGAATCCCGGCACCAGTCCCATCAAGTTCATCAGCGCGATGTAGATGAACAGCGCCCCAATGAAGGGTACGAACTCCACCCCGCGGGGACCCATCACACCGATCACCATATTCCTCAGCGCGCCGACCACCATTTCCAGCAGAGTCTGCAGTCCCCTGGGCCTGTCTGACGGCCGGCGCGTGCCCAGTCCGCACACGAGAGCCAGCACCACAATCGCCACCAGGGACCACGCAAATGCTATCGCCGCCTCGCCCCTGACCAAGGGACGCCCGCCAATCTGAACGGAATAAAGCCAGTTCAGCCACGTGCCTTCGTGCCCGCCCCCCTCCCCTGTCGCCGCGAAAGCCGTGCGGCCCGCGCACACCAGCAGGCACCACCACAGAACGCCAACCCCCAGTCGAGGGTCGACCCCCAGTCGAGGGTCGACCCCCACAGACACCCGCCGTCCATTCGGGGCGAGCCCTCCACTGGGGGTCGAGCCTCGACTCATCGACCGGCATCCAGCACGGCCCTCTCGCGAAGCCCGTCCGCAATCAGCGCCTTCACCGCCAGCGCAGTTGCCACCCCCGGCACCAGCGCAACTCCGGCACACAGCCACATGGGCGCCACCCATCCACCCTTCACGACGAGGTAGAGCAGCGTGCCCACCGCCGGCCACTTCAACACCCACACAGACCAGAACACGACACGCCACTTGCGCCAGTGCTCAGGCCGCACACAGGTCGCCACCAATACGCGATGCAGCGAGAACAGACCGAGGCTCAGCGCCCCGCCGACCGCCATTCCGGCCGCGGCCCGCGGCCCTGCCGCTATCGTGCCCAACATCGCCGCCGCCCAGGCCGCCAGCGACCAGCGCGCCACCCGTCCTGCCACACCGATGTGAAATCTATCAACCTCGCCCCTGTTTCTTCCGTTCACCTGAGGCGCGCCTCTTTACGTCTCTTCCCCCATCCGCCGCAGCACCACAACCACCTCGAAGAACCCAGCCCCCATCCCACACAGCGTCCCCACAAGGGTCAGCCAGGGCGCTGTCCCCCAGCGACCGTCCAAGTAGTACCCCAGCCAAGCGCCGAGCACCGTCATCAGGCCCAACACAAGACCCAGGCCGCCCGCCAGCCCCACCGCCCGCATCGGTCCTCGCAAGTGCTCTCCCATCGACCTGCCGGTCGAGCTTCGACTGCCGGCCCCTCTCACAAAAAATCAACGAGGCTCTCGCCTCGCCTGGCTCGTGCTACCTAGCGAAGCCGCTTCGCATAGTAGCCGGGGGGACAATTGGTCGCAATCCTGGCTGGGGTATCATACTCACCGGCCTTGTCCTTGTCAAGCGGGCCCTTCGCGACGTTCGGGCCCGAGAGCACACACATCGGTGCTCCGATTGCCCAATCCCGGTTGACTTTTCGCGGCGTGAGGGATACTCTAGACTCGATATGTCGAACGGCTGTTGGCGGTCGAGCCTCGACTGGCGGTCGAGCTTCGACTGGCGGTGAGCATTGCCGTGAGCACAGTTGAGCTGAAGGTGGAAGCCGTAGCCCTCGATTGGAGGGGAAGCCCAATCGTCGTTCTTCGCGAACAGGAGGGCGAACGGGCCGTCTTCATCTGGGTTGGTATCGGCGAGGCCACTGCCATCAGCATGAAGCTGGAGGGCCAGACGGCGCCGCGCCCCCTGACCCACGACCTGATTGTCTCGATCCTCGCCCAAGTCGGAGTGGAAGTCGATCGCGTTGTCATCACCGACATGCGAGTCGACACCTACTACGCCCAGCTCTACCTGCGCGGAGAGAATAGCCGTGATCCCATCGACTGTCGCCCCAGCGACGCCATCGCAGTAGCGTTGCGCACTGAGGCCCCTATATACATAGAAAGCGATCTCCTCGATCGTCTGGATGCCGAGCGCCAGGACAAGGGAGTCGATCTCTCTGGCGAGTCCACTGTTGTCGAGCCGGGCGAGGCCGCCATTCACTGAGTCTCTCTCAGCGCCTGCTCGCCAACATCCCCCAAGAACCCTCTGATCATTCACACCCACACGGCGTCCGCCCACACTTCGGACACCCGGCGGCGTACTTCCGAACGGCCCCCTCCAGCTCGACTCCGCACATGCTGGCCATGGTGCTCAGCCAGGCGAACACGTCGGCAAACTCATCGCTCAGCTCTTCGCCATTACCCTCTCGCATTGCCCGCGCCAGCTCCCCCACCTCCTCCACAAACCACCGAAACGACCCCTCCAGACCCCGCGCACTATCTTTCTCGTAGTAGATCCTCTCGATCAGCCGCTGGAACTCTTCGATCTGCATCTGCATCTCCCAATCACGTCCCCCTACCCCGAGAACGGGCGCAGGGCTCCAGAGCTACCCTTGCTCTGTGAACAGCCGGCGCAGGAGCGTCTGCCCTCGCCCCGCCTTCCGCTTCACCAGCAGCACAGCGCTTTGCGCCCGCCGCGCCACGGAGCGAGTCTTCTCCCCGAAAACCATCTGGCTTAGGATCCCCCCCCTGGCGGCGCCCAGAATCAGCACGTCGGTTTCCTTCGCTGCTTCCACGATGCCGTCCGCCGTCCTGCGTGCCTGCACTACCTCCAGATCCAGGGGCGGGCCGTCCTTGGCGTGTTCGTTCAGGAAGGCTCTTTCGGTGGCCGAGTCCATTTCCGTGCCTCGCTTGATCACATGCAGATATCGGCACTTCGCCTTGAACTGATCCGCGAAAGCTCGCGCGATCTCCAGCGCCAGGCGCCCATGGGGACTCGCCGTCACTCCGACCAACACCCGGCCGAACTTGACCTTCTTCCCGCGCCACCTCACCAGCACCACATCCGCCGGCGCTGCCAGTAGAATGGGATCCAGCGTGGTCCCGAAGCGGCGCGCCCGCGTGCGGGTATACCCACGCCATCCCAGCACGATCAGCGACGGCTGTTTTTCCTCGATCGCCTCCAGCAGCCCCTTGCGAACGTCGCTTGAGACCCACAGCGACCCATACACTGCGGTCTTCATCTCCTCCCCAACCTTCACCGCGGCGTCGAACAGTGGCTCCGCGCGGTCCAGGAAGCGCCGCCCCTCGGATCGCGGGAGCTGCGTAGGCACCCTCACCACGTTGAGTGCTATCACCGAGGTCCCCCGTTCCCGCGCAATGGCGCAGGCAATGCGAACGAGAGGCTCCACCGAGTTAGGGTTGGAGAGCGCCACCACAACCGGATTCTCGATCGGCTCTATGGTGCTCTCTTCGAGCAGGGCCCTCGCGCCTGTCTCTTCCTTCTCCCTCTTGCTCGCGTACTCCCGAAACACCACCAGCCCCAGCGCTATCCATCCTGCCGTCACATACCACGCTATCGCGCTGAGACGAAACAGATACGCGGCCAGGAAGAGCAGGCATAGGGTGGACAGGATAGGCAGCACGGGGCTGAACGGAACGCGAAAGCCCCGCCTCGCCTTCGGCTTCTGATAGCGAAGAGCCACTAGCGACACGTTGACCATCGCGAAGAGGATCATGAAGGTGATGTCCGTCGCGCTCGCCACGTCCTTTATCGGCAGCGCGACGGCCATCAGCACGATCACCACCGCGGAGAGCACGATCGCCCCATGCGGAGTCCGGCGCTTCCGGTCGATCAGCGCGAACACACCGGGGAGGTTGAAATCTCGCCCCATCGCGAACGATACCCGCGAAGAGGAGTACAGCGTCGCGTTCAGCGCGGAGGTCGTTGCGAAGAGCCCTCCAAGCAGCAGCAGCACGACGCCTCCGGGCGCGAACTGGCGGGCCGCCGCCAGCACCGCCAGCTCCGCCTCCTCCCCCAGGTACTGGTAGGTCGCCATACCGGCGGGCGGCTCCACCGCGCCGAGCATAACGAAAGCGATCAGCAGGTAGAACGGCACCACTATGCCGACCGAGTACATGATCGCCCGCGGGATGTTGCGCCTCGGATCGCGCACTTCCTCCCCACACTGCGCGATGATCTCGTACCCTTCGAACGCAACGAACGTCAAGCCCATCGCCATCAGCAGCCCGGATATGCCGCGGGGGAAGAAGGGAGAGAAGTTCCCCGTCCACTGAGGCGCGCCTCGCAGCGCCCACAGACCGGCCAGCACGAACACCACCAACACCGCCATTTGCCCAAGCGTGATCAGGTTTCCCGCCCGGCCCGTCTCCGCCGAACCGCGGTAGTTGACGAGCGCGAAGACCGCCACCACGAGCACCGCGAGAACCTTCGTCTCCGCCGCCTCGGATAAGAGAGGCAGCCCCATCCCGAACCCTCTGAGCAATTGCCCGAAGTAGGACCCGAACCCGAGCGCGTACAGGCTGCAGGCCACCGAGTGGCTGAACCAGGACATCCACCCCGCCAGGAATCCGAAGGGAGCGGGCAGCGCCATCTTCGCCCACGCATATCCCCCGCCCGCCTGTGGGAAGGTCGACCCGAGCTCCGCGTAGGACATCCCAGCCGTCAGCGCGATGACGCCGTTGAGGCCAAACGCCAGTATCAGCGCGGGCCCCGCCTCTCCGGCCGCGATACCCGTCAGCACGAAGATCCCGGCCCCCACCATCGCGCCGACGCCGATGAGCGTCGCCTCCGCCAAGCCCATCCCGCGCCTGAGTCTTACCTCTCGCTGCGACAAGGAGTCTCTGCCTCTCCGGCGCGACTTCGACGCGGCCCATTCCCCCACCTTGGCCGCGGCGTTCGTCGGCCTCACCCCCCTAGATACCACCCGCGCGCCGAACCTTCCACTCTGCTATAATAGATCCCAGGAGCGATCGGTGAGGGAGCGACCGATGCAAGCCGACCAGACCGAAGCCGGGCACAGTGCGGCGCTCGTCGCCCGCGCCAGGCAGGGAGATCGCGAGGCCTTCGACGGGCTCGTCGAGCTATACACGCCTCAGGTCGACAACCTCGCCCTTAGAATCACCGGGTCTCGCGAGGAGGCAGAAGACTGCGCGCAGGAGGCATTCCTCCGCGCCTTCTCTGCCCTGCGCGGCTTTCGCGGCGAGGCCGCCTTCTCCACCTGGCTCTACCGCGTCGCCGTGAACGTATCCAACGACGCCGCCAAGCGCCGCGCCCGACAGCCCCTGTCGGCCTCCGAGCTCGCCGGCTCCGATTCTGAGGATGATCCGCCCGAACTGGGAGACCTCGCCCGGCCGGATACCCCGCCCGCCAGTCGAGGCTCGACCGCCAATGCCCCGGAACAGGCCGTGCTGCAGCAGCAGCGCCGCCGGGTCGTCCTTCAGGCGATCCGCGCCCTGCCGGAGAAGCATCGCACCGTTATCATTCTCCATGACATTCAAGACCTCTCATACGATCAGATCGCGCTCGTCACGAAGACCCGTGTCGGCACCGTGAAATCACGCCTGAACCGGGCGCGCCTTGCGTTGAAAGATCTCCTGTCGCCCCAGATGGAACTTCTCCGTGAGTGAACCCGTCTAACCTACAAGGTGTATCAGGTGTATCATGAACAGCGCCTCCGGAAAAGAATGCGATCGACTTCGTGAGCGGCTTCCGGAATATGCCGATGGCTCCCTGACCGGCCCGGACTCCGCCCGGATCGAGCGCCACCTCGCCGACTGCGCGGGCTGCTCGGCCGAGCTCCGAGACTTGCAGACCGTGATCCGCGCGGTCCGTTCGGTCACCCCGGAGGAAGTGCCGGAGGATCTCCTCCCGCGCCTCCGCCGGGCGGTGCGCGAACGGGTCCCTGCCCCCGTAGGCCTCCCCCGCTTCTGGCCGCGGATTGTGGTCCCGGCAGCTCTCGCCGTCGGAGTAGTCGCAGTCAGCTTCGCCCTGTTCTCCCCTCGACGGCTCACCTCCGGCGAGCGGACGGCCGCCGGCCGAGTCGTGGCCGAGGCGCCCGCTGGCGTGACGGCAGCAGCGCGACTTCCGACCGAGGGACTCGCCCAGCAGGATTCAATCGCCGTCGCCACGAGGCCGGATTCAGAGATGCCGACGGACGGCCTGTCCTTCCCCTTCCCGCCGTCTTCAGGCGATGCGGATCGCCTCTCGCAGCCACCCGCCTCCGCCGGTCCTTCTCGCCGGCTGTCGGCGCTTGCTCCCAGCGTTTCAGACACGGCCGCAGGACCTCCCGGCATTGCCGCGCCGGCAGCACCTGCGATTGAGGAAAAAGAACGGGCAGCCACTGGCGGTCGAGCTTCGACCGAATTGTGGGCCGCCAAGACAGAGGGTCTTCACGGCGGTCGCGGCGGCGGCGGCGCAATGCGCGGCGGCTCGGGACGCGCGGCATATCGCGGGACCCGTGCCGGCGGCGGCGAGCGAGCCGAAGCAGCCGACGTGCTTCCTCCTGACGAGCAGTTCGCTCGGCCGTATCGGGCCCGACCCGCGCAGAAAGCTCAGATGCCGTGTCTCTTCGATCGAGCCGAACCCGGAGCAGCGGAGATCGGGGAAGCGGAGGCGCCTGCCCTCCCGTTCTCTGCCAAAGCAACGCTCGTGCGCCATCGGGGGCGGCCGGCAATCGCCCTTCAGCTAGCAGCCGAAGGGCCGGCTCAGGGGATTGCCGTGCGAGTGGGCAAGCCTGGCACGAGCGTTCTCATCTGGGACGGCTTGGCCCCTGTGTCAGAGCCGATCGTGCTATCAGCAGAGACGTTGGGCATCGAGCCGGGCGCCATTCCGGTCTTCCTGGAGTCTCCTGCCGGCAGGAAGGAATACGTGCTCTTCATGCCGGCCCTGGCCCGATTGGGTGAGAGCGCGCCGAGCGCCCCCACTGGAGACTATCGCGGTGAGCCTCTCTCCCAGGTCCTCGTCGAGTTCACCGCGCTGACGGGGCTCGTCGTGCTGGCCGAGGAGCCCCTCGACGAGAAGCTCTGCGGCAGCAAACCCGAGGGACCTCCCGATGTCGCACTCCAGGAGATTGCCTCCCGAGCGGGATTGGACGTCGAGCAGACCGACGGCATTGTCTTCACCCTCACCCATCCCCGGTGATCCGTACGAATCCCGGCAGGGCACCGGGGTTCGCGCGCCTAACTCTGCATCCATGCTCGCCCGTCGCCCGCCATGTCGCCGCCTCCGCCCGCGTTTGGTCGTCGGCCGCCTCCGCACCGGCAGCCGGCGGATTCTCCTGCTCGTAGTTCTGTCCCTGTGCCTCTCCGCCGCAGGCACACAGCCCGCTCGGGGCGCTCGCGATCTCGGGCCCGTGCTGCAAACCGCTGAGTGGCAGCGCCTCGTGAACCTCTGGCACGCGCTGATCGATCATTCCTCCGATCTCGTCTACAGCCGCCCTATCTTTGAGGGTCTCGTGAAAGACATGGACCGGGCAGACGCCGACCTGGACGCGCTCGCCGACCGCGACCTGCTGCCTCGATCTGCGGCCGACGGGCTTCGCGATCTGCTTCACGCCCGCTACCGGTACATCCAGCGCCACCACTACACGACATACTCCCACCTGGAAGTGGATATCGCGGAAAGCGCCCGCGGCGCTGCCAAGTGGATCGTAGAATTCCAGCTCGCCGTTCTGCGACGGGCATTGCAGCATCCCGAGGAAAGCCACGAGGTCGTCGCCGCCGTCGAGTCCAGCCTCGCCCACCACGTCTCCTTCCTTCACCATTTGGACAAGTTCGAAGCGGAGGCGGGGCGGCGCCGGGCCGACCTGAAGGCCAAGGAGGACGAGGGAGAAAGCGTGGACTGGCCGGCCTTCGACATTGACTACTACAGACGGCGCAACCTGCTCCTGGATGCCAACCGTGAGGGGCGCATGCCCCGGGTTCGCTCCATCCAGGACCTGCTGCCCTACCTCCTCGCACTCACTGAGTCACCGCCCCGTCAGCTCTCTGCATCGGCCGACCAACCTCGCTCTGACCTCTGACGACACATGCTCGGCTGGAACCTGGATCTCGGACTGGATGTAGGCTCCTGCACCACCCGCATCTATCAGCGGGGGGTCGGCCTCGTCTTGGCCGAAGCGTCCGCTGTCGCGTTCCCCCCCGGCGGACAAGATGTCCTCGCCGTCGGCGATGAGGCGAAACTCATGGCCGACCAGTCCTCCGAGGACGTGCGCGTCGTATTCCCCGTCCGCGGTGGCGTCGTCGCCGATCATCAGGCCGCCGCGATCATGATTCGCGAGCTGGTCCGACGTGCCCTGGGACGGCGCACTCTCTTCATGCCCCGCTTCGTCGTCGCCCTCACCACCGACGCCACACCGGTCGAGCGGGCCGCCCTCCTTTCCGCCGTGCAGAGGGCAGGCGCCCGTCGCGTCCGCTTGGTGGACAGGACCCTGGCCGCTGCCATCGGAGGCGGGCTCGTCCCCACCGACCGCGCCTTTCGCATGGTCGTTAGCATCGGGGGCAACGTCACCGAGTTCGGGGTCGTTTCCCAGGGGCGCCTCGTCTGGGGCCGAAACGTGCGCTTTGGCGGCCGCGACCTGGACGAGGCGATCCGCAAGATGGTTCGCAATCGCTACGGCGTCATCCTCGCCTCCGCAACCGCCGAGCAGATGAAGCTGCAGGTCGGAGCCGTCTTGCCCCAGATGGCGCGCAGCCGCGTGCTCGTCGGCGGCGGCGAGCTTTACGGCGGCGACCTCTTCCGCAACCTCCAGATCACCCTCGATGGCATCCCCGATCTCCTCGGACGCGCCATCGCGCCCGTGATAAACGAAATCCTGTGGTCCATCGCCGAGGCCTCCACCGAGCAGCGCGTGGAGATCAATGCCACCGGCGTGCTCCTCGTCGGCGGAACCGCTCTCCTTCAGGGCATCCCCCAGGTAATGCGCGAGCGTCTCGGCGTCCCCGTGGTGCGCGCCCGCGAACCTGCCCACGCCGCTGCCCTCGGCCTCGGCACCATCCTCCAAGATCCCTCCAAGCTCAGCCGCGACGGCCAGCGCTACGGGGGCCCAGTCTAACGCCCCTGCGCCGAGGCGCGCCCTTTTGACGCGACGCCTGCTTTGCCTTACACTCTCAGCAGCAATCGACCACGCGGCGCAACGCCGTCGCTGAGCCAGGAGCACCATATTGCCACGGACCCTCACACAAAAGATCATTGCCGACCATCTCGTCTCCGGCGATCTGAAGCCGGGCGGGGAGATCGCCATCAGAATCGACCAGACCCTGACCCAGGACGTCACGGGCACCATGGCATTTCTGCAGTTCGAGGCCCTCGGCATACCCCGTCTCCGCACAGATCTCTCGGTCAGCTACGTCGATCATAACATGCTCCAGACGGGGTTCGAGAGCGCCGACGACCACCGCTACCTTCAGAGCGCGGCCGCCAAATACGGCGCCCACTTCTCTCGCCCCGGCAACGGCATCTGCCATCAGCTTCATCTCGAGCGCTTCGGTCTGCCCGGGCAGACCCTCCTCGGCTCCGACAGCCACACCCCCACCTGCGGCGGCCTGGGCATGCTCGGCATCGGCGCCGGCGGCCTCGACGTCGCCGCCGCCATGGCCGGCATTCCGTTCTACGGCTCCCTGCCCAGGGTCACCCTCGTCCGTCTCGCCGGCGGCCTGCCGCCGTGGATCAGCGCCAAAGACGTCATCCTGGAGGTGCTCCGCCTCCTCTCGGTCAAGGGCGGCGTCGGCCGCATCATGGAGTACGGAGGGCCCGGTGTCGCAAACCTATCTGTCCCCGAGCGTGCCACCATCACCAACATGGGTGCCGAACTCGGAGCCACGAGCTCCCTCTTCCCCAGCGACGAACGCACTCGGTTCTTCCTCCGGGCCCAGGGCCGCGAAGCCGACTGGACCGCGCTCGCGCCCGACGCCGATGCAGAATACGACGACATCATCGAGCTCGACATGAGCGCCCTCGAACCCCTGGTCGCCAAGCCGCACAGCCCGGACAACGTCGTGCCCACCGCCGAGCTGAGCGGCGTCCCCCTCGACCAGGTGGCCATCGGAAGCTGCACCAACTCCTCCTACCAGGACCTCATGACGGTGGCCGCCATACTCGACGGCAGGTGCGTCCACCCCAGTGTTGACCTTGTGATCGCTCCCGGCTCTCGCCAGGTCCTCGCCATGCTCGCCCGGAACGGCGCGCTCGCCACCATGATCGCGGCGGGGGCTCGCATCCTCGAAGCCTCCTGTGGGCCGTGCATCGGCATGGGGCAGGCGCCGCCATCGGGCGCGGCCACTCTCCGCAGCTTCAACCGCAACTTCCAGGGCCGCTGCGGGACGCAGGACGCCGACACCTACCTCGCGGGGGTTGAGGTGTGCGCCGCCTCGGCCATCACAGGTGAGATCACCGACCCGCGTCAGCTCGGCGATCCGGCTGACATACCGGTGCCCGATGAGTTCCTGATTGACGATGGGATGATTCTCCCTCCGGCCGACGATCCGGAAGCGGTCGAAGTGCGCCGCGGGCCCACCATCGCACCCCTCCCCACCCGCGGCCCGCTGGAAGACACCCTCCGGGGCAGAGTGCTGCTGGTAGCCGGCGACAACGTCACCACCGATGACATCATGCCCGCGGGGGCAAAGATACTGCCCCTGCGCTCCAACATCCCTGCCATCTCCCGGTACGTCTTCTCTCGCCTCGACCCGGACTTCGCTTCCCGCGCCCGAGAGGAGGGCGGCGGCTTCGTGGTGGGCGGCGCGAACTACGGGCAGGGCTCCAGCCGCGAGCACGCCGCACTCGCCCCCATGGCACTGGGAGTGCGCGCCGTCCTCGCCCGATCCTTTGCCCGCATCCACCACGCCAACCTCATCAACTTCGGCCTCCTCCCGCTCAAGCTGCCCCAGGGCCAGGCACTCGCTCTGGGAGATGAGCTGGAGATCGGGGAGGTGCGCGCCCGCATCGAGGCGCGGCAGCCGCTCCTCGTTGCTAACGTCACCAGCGGCAAGAGCTTCGAAGCCGCCTATGACCTCACGCCCCGCCAGACCCACATTCTCCTCGCCGGCGGACTCCTGAACTACATCAAAGAAGGCGGCATCTGAGGACGTTGGGTAGGACCTTGCTCCTGCCACTAGGAGCATCGAATCGTAGGGCAGGAGCGTGTCTCCTGCCCGAATTAATCCGTCAACGGAGACACGCATCTTGCTGCGCAATCTCTTTCGCCGCGTCACCGACCTTCTCTCAGGGACCGATGAGGTAACCGACGAGCTCTTCAACGAGCTGGAAGAGGTGCTCATCGCCTCCGATGTAAGCACCCGCGTTTCGGCCGACACAGTTGACCTTCTTCGCCAAGCCGCGCGCGACAAGCGCGTCCGCACCGCAGATGAGGTCCGCGACCTGCTGCGCTCCCACCTGGCGGCCGCGCTGTCGGAGCACACCGCCCCCCTGGTCACCGATCCCCCGGAACCGCCTCTCTTCTACCTCATCGTCGGAGTCAATGGAACCGGAAAGACCACTACTATCGCCAAGCTCGCCCACCGCTTCCAGCGCCAGGGCCGCCGCGTCCTCCTCGCCGCCGCTGACACCTTCCGCGCCGCCGCCATAGATCAGCTCGCGGTGTGGGCGGATCGCCTCCAGGCCGATCTCGTACGCCACCAGTCCGGCGGGGACCCCGCCGCCGTCGTCTTCGACAGCATTGCCGCCGCCCGCGCCCGCGGCGCCGACGTCGTCATCGCCGACACCGCCGGCCGCCTTCACACCCAGCGCAACCTCATGGAAGCGCTGAAGAAGATCGATCGCGTCATCCGGAGAGAGCTCGGCCGCGCCCCCGACGAGACCCTCCTCATCCTCGACGCCACCACCGGCCAGAACGCCCTCGTCCAGGCCCAGCAGTTCCGCGATGCCATCGGGTTAACGGGCGTTGTGATGGCCAAGCTCGACGGCACCGCCAAGGGCGGCACCCTCATCACCCTCGCCGAAGAGGTGGGACTCCCCGTCAAGCTAATCGGCACCGGCGAGAAACTCGAAGACCTCCAGGACTACGACCCCGTCGAGTTCGTC
>JAUVSA010000056.1 GCA_030597345.1 Bacillota bacterium | reverse complement strand
GCTGTTCGGTCTGACGACCGCCGCGGGTTCTCTCATCGTTTTCGGCTACGGAAGTCTCCAGGTCATGCAAGGCTACATGACGCTGGGCGTGCTCGTCATGGTCATGCAGCTCAGGTGGCAGTGCTACTGGCCGGTGCAAAGGCTGGGCGAGATGAATCACAGGAGTCAGCGCGCGCTGACCTCGGCCGAGCGCGTTTTCGAGGTGCTGGACACGGCCCCAGAGATCCTGGACGCAGATGGATCCCTCAAGCTGCCCGAGGTGAAGGGGCGGGTGGAGTTTCGCGACGTCACCTTCAGCTACGAGCCGGGAAAACCCGTGCTATCTGATATCAACTTCGTCGCCGAACCTGGCGAGGTAATAGGCCTGGTCGGGCCCAGCGGCGCCGGCAAGAGCACTCTGGTGCACCTGCTGAGCCGTTTCTATGATGTGGACGAGGGCCAGATCTTCCTGGACGGCCACGACGTGCGCGATCTGGCTCTGCACTTCCTCCGCCAGCAGATAGGCGTAGTGCTCCAGGAGCCGTTTCTCTTCCACGGCACGATCTCGGACAACATCGGCTATGGGGTCCCGAAGGCCAACGCCACGGAGATCATCGCCGCGGCGAAGGCGGCCAATGCCCACGACTTCATCGTTAACCTGCCCCACGGATATGACACCATAGTTGGCGAGCGCGGCCAGCTTCTCTCCGGGGGGGAGCGCCAGCGGGTCTCCATCGCCCGGGCGATCCTCATGAACCCGCGCATCCTGATCCTGGACGAGGCCACCTCGTCGGTGGACACGGAAACGGAGATGCTGATCCAGCAGGCGCTGGACCGGCTGGTCACGAATAGGACCACATTCGCCATCGCCCATCGGCTTTCGACCCTGCGCAAGGCAAGCAATATCATCGTCATGGAGCACGGCCGCATCGCTGAGATGGGCACCCACAATGAGCTGCTCGATGGTGGTAGGCTGTACAGTCGGCTCTGCAAGCTCCAGGCCGAGCTGTCCAAAGTGCGGGCGTGGTAGTGGGAGCCGCGCAAGTCCCTCTAGTGAAAGAACCCAAGGACAATCAGACGGAGGCGCCTGCCGACGCGAGCTGGGAAGCAGAAGTAGGCCGACTCGAAATAGTCGGGCCCGAGCGCGTGCGTGTCTGGCAGGACAGATTCCGTCGGCTGCACGTGCAAGTAGAGGGGGAGACCGAGCACGTCGACGTCAAGCCCGCGCGCGCGTTCCCCATCTCTGGCGCCGCCGACCTTGTCAGCTTCCTCGACCACGACGACAAGGAGGTCCTGCTGCTGGAGAATCCCGACGGCCTGGACCCCGAGAGCCGGCGGACGCTCGAGGAGGAGATCGGTCGCACTTACTTCGTGCCCAAGATCACGTATGTCTATGACAGCGAGGACTCGCACGGGGCGGCCCGCTGGGAGGTGGAGACCGACCGCGGCTATCGGGTCTTCGACGTGCGGGATCGGGAGGACGTGCGCGTGCTGGGGGGCACGCGTGTGCTTCTCCAGGACGCCGACGGCAATCGCTTCGAGGTCGAGGATCTCACCGCTCTGGACGACGGGAGCCGGAGGCTGATCGACGGCGAGATATAGACCTGCCGGGCCCGGCCCGCTTCCCAGTGAGAGCGGCCGAGGGTCAGTGAGAGCGGCCGAGGGTCCCTCAGCGCTTCCGGTAGTCGATCCACACCCGGCACGTCATACCGTGTCTTACGTCCATCCCCTGCGGATCGAAAGTCAGCTTGAGGGGCACTTCCTGAATCATCCAGGGGCTGCTCTGCTCGCTGGCGAACTCCGTCGCCCGGCCCACCTTCTCCACTTCGCCGTGAAACCAGCGCCGGCGGAAGGCATCGATCCGGATCAGCGCAGGCTGCCCCGCCCGTATCCGATCGACGTATAGCTCGGAGACCGACGCACTGAGCCACAGCGGAACCTCGGTTGAGACGACGGTGACGATCGGCATGCCCTTCACGACCACTTCCCCGTCCTTGATCGAGTAGCCCGGACCCCGCACCACCACACCGCTTATGGGACTTCGCAGGACGGCGTCGGAGAGCCTCGCCTCGGCCGCCCCGACTCCCGCCTCAGCCGCGCTCACCGCCGCGTGCTTGGACAGGACCTCCTGCTCCAGCAACGCGATCATCCGCCCCGTCGCGTGGGCCGACTCGAGCCCGGCGATGGCCCGCTGCTCCTCGGCGGCACGAGTAGCCACCTGTTGCGACCGAATCGTCCCCTCGTAGTCTCTCGCTTTGGCGACCGCCAGCGCGGCATCTGCCGCCGCCACCGCGGCCTCGGCAACCTGGTAGTCGGTGCGAGCTGTGTCTAGTCCGCGCTGCGACACTGCCCCCTGATCGTGCAGCGTCTCCATCCGCCGCAGGGTGGCCGCGGCGGCGTCAAGCTCCGAGTTGGCGGAGGCAAGATCGGCCTCGGCATGCCGCACTTCGTCCGGCTGCTGACGGGTGCGCAGTTCCTTCTCAGCTTCGGCTTGGGCCAGCCGCGCCCGCGCCGCCGCCAGCTGAGCCTCCGCCTCCTGCATCGTGGCAGCCGTCTGGCGAATGGTGATCTCCAGCTCCTTCTCGGCCCGCAGCAGCGCGCTTTGCTGAGCCGCTACCTGGGCCTGCGCCTCCTCGAGGTTGGCCTCCAGGCCCGCCCTATCCAGCAGGACTACCACCTGCCCCTCGGCGACCTCGTCTCCAGTGCGCACCAGCACCTTCTGCACCCGCGTGTCGTCTTTCGCCGCCACGTTGACGACGAGACCGGTCACTCGCGCCTTCACGGTCCGCACGTGAGCGAGCGCAAACCAGGTGGCGTACCCGCCCCACGCGATTCCGCCGAGCGCCAGGACGATGGTGCTCACGATCAAATAGTGCCACCACGGTCGCTTCCGAGATGGCCTCTGATTCTGACTTCCCGGCCGGCGGGTCGACGCCGGCCGCGTGCCTGTTGACATTGGCTGCTACCTACCCAATCGCTACCTCTTGCCCTCCACGCGAAAAGAGACCGGGGCACCAAGACCCCGGACCGAGAGGGCTCTCTGCGGCGAGGCGCTCTTTCTCCGCGCTGCTCTCAGCGCGTGTCGCTATCCCCACATGTTTTACGCCGGGCGGGGTTTTCCTTCTTCCGATGCTGCCATCCGATGCTAACATTGCGTGACAGCAGGCGCGGGCAGGGCTGTTGGCAGCGCCGAGCGAAGTGGGTACCATAGCGGGGATGAGGCGCATGAACCCAAAGGCAGCCGTCGTTCTGGTAGCTCTGGTGGCGACCCTCGGGCAACCGAAGCTCGGGGAGCCCGAGGCCATGGTCCCGCTGCCGCCCGCGGCAGCGAAGGTGGCCACGGACTTCCTGTTCGCCTTCAGCCGCAATGATCGAGCGACCGTCAGCAGGATGCTCCCGGATCGCCTCGAGAATCTGTACGGGCCCTGTCCGTTCGCCCGGATGCCCGCCCTGACCAAGCCTCGGGCGGACACGCGCATCGGAGTCATTGATTTCCAGGGGCCCATGGGCGACCCGGGTCTGCCCAAGAAGGGCAGTATCGTGCTCCGCTACGTGGAGGAGAATGGTCTCCGCGCTTGGCGCGTGCGCCAGCTCTACTGGTATGAGAAGCTGCCGCGAGAGGCGAAGCTGCCGGAACGAAGCCCGACTGCGACGGACCGCGCACAGGAGCCAAGAGTCCGGCAGGCCGCGGTCGAATTCCTCGAAGCGTGGTTGGCGGAAGACTACGAGCAGATGGACGCACTGACTTTTCACTGGTGGGAGGCCCCCCGGCGCCAGCCCAAGTGGGTCAGGATGACCGGCGCGAACCTGACTGCTCGCTCGAGCGCGATGGGTGGATTGCGCGTTGACTTCGTCGCCAAGCTGAAGGTAATGCGCTTTATCCCTAAGAGCGTCGGAGGTCATGTCTGGCTCGTCGAGGAGGATGGCGTGTGGCGCGTCCGGCCTCTGACCTTCACATTTCTGTTTTGACATGAAACTCCTCGTCGCGCTGGTCAATGCTCTCCACCTTCGACGCGCCTATCACAGCTTTCCGCTTGTGAATCCGGCGCTGCCCGCCCGGGCTGACATCGAGCCGACCCCCTACTGCACTTTCCGCTGCCCGCATTGTCCGGCCACGGCGTCGGCGGCCCCGGCGGCGAGAACGCACCTCTCCATCGAGAGCTTCCGGGCGATTCTCGACCAGCTCTCGGGCGTGTACCGGATCAAGCTCGTTGGGCTGGGCGAGCCGCTCCTCAACCCGGACTTCTTCGACATGGTGCGGGCCGCCCGGCACCAGCGGGTGCGCGTGCTCACCACCACGAACGGCAGCCTGCTTACTCCCGAGCGCCGGAGGGAGCTGCTCGCCTGTGGTCTCAACCACGTGAACATCTCGATCGACGCGGCCAACCCCAGTACCCATGCGCGACTGCGGCCCGGGTCCGAGCTGGAGCAGATCGGAGAGGGAGTGGCCGCGCTCGTGCGAGAGCGGGGCCGAAGAAGCCACCCGAAGATTCGCGTGTGGCACGTCATACAACGGGAGTCCACGCCCGAGATTCCGGACTTGGTGGCGCGCTGCATAGAGTGGGATGTGGACGCGCTACTATGCACTGCCAAGCTGACGAACTTTGGATTGACCTCGCTCGAGACCATCGTGCGGGAGCGGCGCGCGCTCACTGAGGAACTGGGGCAAGTCCTGCCCGAGGCGCGCCGCCGAGCGGCCGCCGCGGGCCTGGAGTTTCGTTGTCCGGAGGGGCCGCCGGTCCCGCGCAAGCCTGCCGAGAGTAAGCCCTGCCGCTGGCCCTGGGGCAGAACGTTCATAACCGCGCGGGGAGAGGTGCTACCATGTCCCTACGCGGGGGGACCCGACGGGCTGGTCCTCGGCCGCCTCTTGCCCACAGACGGCGAGGCCGTGCAGACCTTCGCCGAGATCTGGAACGGACCGGCGATGCAGCGCCTGCGGGAACAGGTCCGAACAGGCCACAACCCCGCTTTCTGCCGCGCCTGCTACCTCGGGTGGGAAGGCTGAGACGGCGGGCGGCCACTCCCGGCTACTGAGGCAAACGCCAGCAACCGCGAATCACCGCTCCGGTATCGGCGGCCCGGGCGGAGGCGGCGCGGGCGGTCTGGGTTCGCCAACGCCTGGAGGAACTTCGATGATGCGCGTGGTCCGCTCCTCTCGCGCCCCGCGCAGAGCATCCGAGAAGGCCCTCAGACGCTCCGCAGCGCGGCCGTGGATCGTCTTCGGCTTATCGGGAGCGCCGGCCGGCACCCCAGTCAGGATCTCGATCCCCTCATTGATGTGTGAGATCCCCCAGATATGGAACCTCCCCTGCCGAACCGCCTCTACCACCTCGAGCTTCAGCATCAAGTTCTTGATGTTTTGGCGGGGGATCACCACTCCCTGATCCCCGGTCAGCCCCTTGAGCTTGCAGGTCGTGTAGAAGCCCTCGATCTTCTGGTTGGCGCCGCCGATGGGCTGCACATTCCCACCCTGATCCACCGATCCAGTGACGGCGATGCCCTGCCGGATGGGCGCCCCTGCGAGGCTCGAGAGGATGGCAAAGAGCTCTGCACAGGAGGCAGAGTCGCCCTCTATGAGCTCATAGGACTGCTCGAAGGCGATGCTGGCCACAAGAGAGAGCGGCGAGTCTTCAGCGTAGGTCCCGGTCAGGTAGCCGCTGAGGATCATCACCGCCTTCTGATGGATCTGCCCGCTGAGGCGGGCCTCGCGCTCTATGCTCATCACTCCGGCGCGGCCGGGCGTGACGCGGGCGGTGATGCGCGCCGGCCGGCCGAATACGTGATCCCCGACATCGAGCACGGCAAGGCCGTTGACCTGCCCCTCGGCCTCGCCGGCGACGTCAATGACCAGATCTCCCCTTTCGATGAACTCGAAGAGTCGGTCCTCCAGGCGGCGGGAGCGGTATTCCTTGTGCTCCAGCGCCTTCTTCACGTGCGCCGCTGTTATCGTGGCAGCCTCTTCCTGGCCGGCCCAGAAGTTCGCCTCCGCCAGCGCGTCCGCCACCGCCCTGAAGCGGGTCGACAGCTTCTCCTGATCGGCCGCCAGACGCATTCCGTACTCTATGATGTCCGAGACGGCATCCTTTGTCAGATGCCGGAAGCCGTCCCTGCGACAGTGTGTGGCGATGAAGGTCGCGTAGCTGCGGCAAGCATCCGATCCCGCTGCCATGTCGACATCGAAATCGGCCTTCACCTTGAAGAGCTTCCCGAAGTCCTCATCATGGTGGTAGAGGAGGAAGTAGAGAAGCGGCGAGCCAACCAGGATGACCTTGACGTCGAGGGGGATGGGTTCCGGTCGGAGCGCGGCAGCGGGGACGGGAGTCCACTGCTCCCCGATGTTCTCGATCGTCGCCTGGCCGCTGCGAAGCGACCGCTTGAGCGCGTCCCAGGAGAACGGATTCACCAACACATCCAGTGCCTGTAGGATGAGATACCCGCCGTTCGCCCGATGGAGTGCCCCTGGCTTGATCAGGGTGAAGTCAGTCACTGCGCCGCCGGCCATCGGCCGATACTCAAGCCGCCCGACCAAGTTGTAGTAGGTGGGGCTGTGTTCCCGGACCACGGGCGCCCCTTCGCCTGCCGTGTTCGTCACCAGCACATTGACACGATATCGGAGGGGAGTCTCGTCTGATGTGCCAGCTTCCCCCGGCAGCGACTCGATGGCGCGGAACTCCGCGAGATGAGCGACCACGTCGTCGGCCATCTCTTCCAGGTGTTTCACAGCCGGCGGGTGGTCCTGGTACTTGGCCTTGACCTCTGTGAACCGGTCGCCGATGGCCAGCATCGCCACCTCCCGGTCCAGCTCCGCCACCCGGCGGCTTGCCTCTTGCTCGAGTTGCCGCGCCTGAGACAGGACCTCGGCTATCCGCTCTCGCAGCCGATCCATCTTCTCATTGAGCGCGTTTCGCTCTTCCTCAGGCAGCTTCTCGAACTGCTCCCGCGACATCGCGCTGCCGTCAACCAGAGGTACAGTGGCCAGCCCCACCGGCGTCGGCTGGATCATCAGCCCCCGGGAGCGCGCTTCTTCGTCCAACTGCCGAAGCAGGCGGTTGCGCTCCGCCTGGACATCGCCGATGGCCTTCTCCTTGCGCTCTTCGTACGACTCACTCTCGAAGGACCGAGGGATCTCCTGTCGGATCATCGAGATCAGCTCGTCAATGTCCTCGCGGAGGCGCGCCGCTTCTCCCGCAGGCAGACGGAGACAACGAGGCTGCCTGGGATCGTGGAAGTTGTAGACATAGCACCAGTCGTCCGGGGTAGGCTCGTTGGATGCCGCCTCCTGCGCCCGCGAGGAGACAGCGAAATTCCTCCCTGTCCCCGCCGGACCCGCGGCGAAGATGTTGTAGCCCTCCGTCTTCATCTCGAGGCCGAAATCGATGGCCGCCATCGCGCGATCTTGGCCTACGCTGCCCGCCAACTCCGGGAGATCGGCCGTGGTCTCGAAGTCTAGGCTCTCGAGGTCACACCTTGCCCGAAGTTGCTCCGGCGTCAGTTCGAGATCTTGGATCGCCACCTCACCCTCCTCCCTCGATCATCAGCCCCTTCTCCGCGCCGAGTGGCCGGGCCCTCGCCGCACAAGCGCGGCCCGTGCCGCACTCTGGCGCCCAGACGTTTCGCCGGTCCGCTGTACTCTCCTCCACGCTACGGGGTGACCGCGTCACGGCGGGCACCGCAGACAGAGGCTTCACCAGTTCCTGCGCACAATGTGCTGTCTGTCCCATCAGCGGCAGCCCGTGCTTGCTGTGAGAGGTGTGCTGGCGCTATCGTTAGTCGGGCTTCGGGGGCCGGAGCCGAGCAGGAAACTGCCGCAGGGGGGCCGAAACAAGGCGCGACCGCGGGCGATGGGAGGAGTGACTATGCCGCTAATGCCCTTGGGAGTAATGCTGGGAGTAGGCACGGACTTCGCCAACCGGCTGCGAAGCATCAAAGAGGCCGGTTTCCCCACCATGCAGCTCAGTCGCCCTCCGGACGAGTGGCTGGCCGAGCCCAGGCGCGCCAAACTAGCGCAGTTGATCGAGGATTCGGGCATCGAGGTGACCAGCGTCGCCGCCATCTACGACGGGGAGAGCTACGCCGACGTTGAGACGGTTCGCCGCACCGTGGGACTGCTCCCGGAGGAAACCCGGGCCGCCCGCGTAGCGGACACGAAGCTGTGCGCGGATTTCACACACGAGGTGGGCGCTCCCAACGTATCCTCGCACATAGGCTACATCCCCGAGGACCGCGTCGACCCAGGCTACGGCGCCCTCGTTTCGGCGCTTCAGGAGATCTGCGACTATCTGGAACGTCGCAAGATGAACTTCTGCCTGGAGACCGGGCAAGAAAGCGGACAACTGCTCAGCCAGTTTATCAGAGATGTCGATCGTGAGAACCTCAAAGTGAACTTCGATCCGGCAAACATGATCATGTACGGGACAGGCGATCCCATTGACGCGCTTGCCCTGCTTGCGCCCTGGGTGCGGGGAGTGCACTGCAAGGACGGGGAGTGGCCGAAGGCGGAGGGTCAGCTCGGCGAGGAGAAACCGCTGGGTGAGGGCCAGGTAGGAATTGAGCGGTTCATCGCCAAGCTGCAGGAGATCGGCTACGAGGGGCCGCTGACCATAGAGCGCGAGATCCCGGGGGATCAGCAGATGAGGGACTTCGTCCGCGCGAAGAAGCTGCTGGAAGGAATCAAGGCGAAGCTGGACATAGACTGAATCCGCACCGGCAGTTGAAGGCGACGGGAGCGGGCCCTGCCGGTGAGGGCAGGGCCCTGCTGTTCGGTACGATAGGCGGCACGGGGACACTGGAGAGCCCCGCCCTGGGTCATGTTGGCGAGGCGGAGCAGGGGGCTCAGCACCAACGCTGCAGGGCAGGGCTCAAGTATTCCGACAAAACCGGAACGCCTTCTGTTCCGCGTGCGGGAAGGGCGCGCTCGACTCGGGCTCCCATCTGTACCAGCGGGGAGTTCCGGCTGAGGCATGCAAACACGGGGGCGACCCCCGTGGCCTGCCTATTCATAGCACACACCGAAGGCGAAGACAATCGGGGAGGCAGACTGCGCTGTCGGGATTTCGGACCTTTGTGCTGTGTGAGGTACACCCCGACCAGACAACGGGCCGCGGCCCGCCAGGTCAACCACGAAAGGGCCTAGAGACATGCAGTTCTGTGAGAGATATGCCGAGATAATCACCCGCTTCGACCGATACTGGGAGGGAGCGGACACGGATCGGCCGGTCATGTTCGTGACTGCTCCCAAAGACGACCCCAATGCTTCGGCAGAGTGGCCGCGGGCCGCGAAGCTGACCGACCGATTCAGACCGGAGTTCATGTTGGCACAGGCGCGGGCTCAGGTCGCGCACACCGCCTACGCCGCCGAGGGATTCCCGCACTTCTGGGTGAACTTCGGGCCGGGCATACTTCACGCTTGCATCGGCGGGGAGCTGGAGTTCAGCTCCGACTCGCCGGAGACTACCTGGTTCCCGCCGTTCCTGTCGGACATCGAGGAGTTCACCGGGCTGAGATTCGACCCGGAAGGAAAGTGGTGGACGCAGATCATGGCCTGCACGAATGCTCTATTGGAGGAAGCAGGCGATCAGGTCGTAGTCTGCATCACTGACATCGGCGGCAACGCAGACATCCTGGCAGGCGCCGTGGGAACCCAGCAGTTGCTGCTGGACGTGCTGGAGAAGCCGGCGGCGGTAAAGGCAGCGCTGGCGCACGCGCATGAGCTGTGGATGGAGGCATATGAGGCGAACTACGCAGCATTCGCAGGGCGGCAGGATGTGACTTCGACGTGGTGGCCGATCTTGTCGCGCGGCCGCACGTACATGACACAGTGTGACCTCAACGCCCTGATCTCGCCGAAGGTGTTCGCCGATCTCTTTGCCGATGAGCTGGGAGCGACGTTTGGCGAACTCG
>JAUVSA010000040.1 GCA_030597345.1 Bacillota bacterium | reverse complement strand
CGTCCCAGATCATCTTGCCCTGAAGGGAGAAGCCCTTCAGCAGAAGCTCGTAGTGCAGGAATCGCTCGTAGTCCGCGCCCAGGAGCTTCGGGTGGGACCGGTCCTCGAAGCCGATGGTGTCCGGCGCGAGGACGGCGTAGCCCCGAGCACAGAGTTCGGCCGCATAGGCCTGCTGGGGGTTGCCGGCCCAGCCCACGACTTCGCTCTTGCCCAGCTCATATTGGCCGGCATGTTGGTGGTGGCAGAGCACGGCGGGGAGGGGGGGAGTGCGGTGCCGAGGGAGGAGCAGGATGGCGGGAACGATGTCGCCGGGTTCGGCCTCGTACTCGACCCACTCGATGATGCGGTCGGGCTCCTCCCGGCGGCGCACGACGCGGGCATTCAGCGCGTCCCTTGGGGGGAAGCCGCCCAACAGTCGGGTGAGCTGGCGCCGCTTGGCCTTCAGCCAACCGGCGTGCTTGTCCCGGGACGGAAAGGAGAGCAGGGAGTCCGCGCTGTCGGGGCTCACGGGCCGGCCTCTCCGAGGTGGAGATCGTCGAGGGATGTGGCCTGCATGTGGAAGGCTCCCGCCACCGCGGGGTGGACGACATGGCCTCGGGCGACGTTCAGTCCCAGGGCAAGTGCGGGATTCGTTGTGAGCGCCTCCGTGATGCCCTTGTCGGCGATTTCAAGGGCCCAGGGCAAGGTGGCGTTGGCGAGGGCGTGGGTGGCGGTGCGCGGCACCGCGGCGGGGATGTTTGGGACGCCGTAGTGCAGCACGCCGCTGACCTCGTAGGACGGCTCCGAGTAGCTGGTGGGGTGAATCGTCTCGACGCAACCTCCCTGGTCGATGGCGACGTCCACGATGGCGGCGCCGTCCTTCATCTTGTGGACCGTCTCGCGGGTGACCAGCGTTGGCGCCCGCGCTCCGGCGACGAGGACGGCGCCGATGAGGAGATCGGCGTAGCTTGCCGCCCGCTCGATGGAGTAGGCGTTGGCGTAGACCGTGATGATATTTCCTCCCAGCACATCGTCCAGATACTTCAGCCGATCGTGGTTGATGTCGAGAATAGTGACGTGGGCCCCCATGCCGGCGGCCACCTTGGCGGCGTTCGTGCCCACCACGCCGCAGCCGACGATGACCACATCCGCCGGCGGGACGCCGGGAACACCGCCGAGGAGGGTCCCGCGGCCGCCGCTCTGGGCCTCCAGCAGACGGGCGCCGATCTGGATGGACATCTTCCCGGCGATCTCGCTCATGGGCACGAGCAGCGGCAGGGCGCCGTCGTGGGCCTGCACCGTCTCGTAGCCCAGCGCGATGACGTCTCGGCCAAGGAGGGCGTGGACGAGCTGCCTGGAGGATGCAAGATGGAGATAAGTGAAGAGAATCTGGCCCGGGCGGAGGAGATCGCACTCCGGGGGCAGAGGCTCCTTCACCTTGAGAATCATGTCGGCGCGGCGATAGACTTCCTCTGCCTCGCGGACGACTCGCGCGCCGGCGCGACGGTACTCGGTGTCAGAGATGCGACTTCCGGCGCCGGCGTGGGCCTCCACCAGCACCCGGTGGCCGCGCTCCCGGCAGGCGCGAGCCCCCGCCGGGGTGATGGCGACTCGCTGCTCACCGTCCTTGATTTCCTTGGGCACCCCGATGACCATGCGGCTGCTCCCCAATACTCGGTATAGGGCCGAGGATTCGGCAGGGGGCGGGTGAGGTCCTTTGTCGCGGATTGTGAGAAGGGCCGGCCAATCAGGGGTTGCGCTATTCTCGGAGATGCACGTATAATGCCCCGACGTCGAGCGCGACCAAGACCTCTACCGGGTGTCGAACAGGGCGGCCGGTGGGGACATTAGAGGTCAGCTTGGAGACGTGGCATATTCAGGTGGCCGCGGCGGCAGAAGGCCGCGGCACGGCGTCCAGGTAAAGTATAGCTAATCAGTTCTGCCATCCGGCCTGAGCGGCTCTCTGCGTCGGGAGGGAGGTGATGGCCGACGGTGTACGCGCGGCCGGGCCGGGGAGGCAGTGATCAACAGCGAGGATTGAGGCACGGCCCTGGAACCTGCGGCCGAGAGGTAACATGGAAGCTCCGGCCAGGTCAGGGCAGTGGCTTTCGATCCCGCTACATCGTGATAGACTCTAAGGAGGACAACGAAATGCGTAGAGTAGGGTACATACTAAGCGCCCTGCTGCTCGTCGTTTGCGTGTCGGCGCCGGCATTTGCCCAGCAGCCCTTTGCCGATGTCCCACTGAATCACTGGGCCTACAATTCGGTGAACAGCCTGGCTGAGCAGGGACTGCTTGAAGGTTATCCGGACGGTACCTTCCAAGGCAAAGAGAGATTGACTCGCTATGAGTTTGCGCAGGCAATCGCGCGGCTGATGGAACGCATCGAGGAGATGGGCGGCGCGCCGGGCCCGCCAGGGCCACCGGGAGCACCGGGAGTATCGGGAGCACCGGGCGGCGCGGCACTCAGCCCCGAGCAGAAGGCCATGCTGGACAAGCTCGCCAAGGAGTTCGGTCCCGAGCTGAAGGCGCTTCGTTCCGATCTGGATGGTCTGACGAAGCGCGTGGAAGACCTGGAAGAGGCGCCTGCGGCTGAATTCCCGACCATCACGGTGAGCGGGGACATCAGCTGGCGGCTGGGGCTGTACGGCACCAGCCTGGGCATAGAGGACGTCGAGACCAGCGGCTATCCGTTCTTCGGAGAGCTGATCGGCTTTGAGAACGGCTACTACTACGATTCCGTCGGCGCTGCGTCGGGCGGGTTCGGATATGCAGTTGCCCCGTATGGGGGCATCAACATCCCGTTCTACGACTCCGTCGGCGCGATGTGGAGCGACGATCCGCTCTACCCGGGCGGACCGGCCTATCAAGGCACTATCCCCATCAGCGACGCGCTGAAGGATGCCTACAAGACAAGTGACTTCATGACCCAGAAGACCCGGGTCAACTTCTCTGGCCAGCTGTCTCCGGAGACATCTGTGAACGTGACGCTGCTTGCCGGCCCGGAGAACAACGACGTCGGCAGCGCGCTGGACGACCTCGCATATGGCTCGCCGCTCTTCGTGTCTGGCAATGGCGTAATGGACACGGTCTCGGTTGACGAGGCCTGGCTGAGGCAGGACACGCGGATACTGGCGCCGGCGGAAGTCACCATCGGCAAGCAGTACTTCAGCCGCGGCGAGGGGCTGCTCGCGGACAATGACCAGGAAGCGCTGAAGTCCCTGCGCATCGACTGGAATCCCGGCGACAGCATCAGCTGGGGCGCGCTCTGGGGCATGATGGATCGGGAGATGTTCTATGGCGGCGCCACCGGTGGTGCCGGTCTGCCGGCCGAGTTCCCCGACCAGGCGACCTGGACAGATCCCACCACCAGCGGACAGGACAACTACAACCTGTACTACCTGGATTGGATGCTCAGCGACGACTGGGGGCTGGGCGCGAACTGGCTCGAGAGCGGATTCAACCAGGAGCAGGGCTGGAGCGCTAGCCTCGTGGGCGAGATCTACGGCCTCGACTTCTACGGCGAGTACGCTCAGTTGATGGAATGGCCCGATGGCGAAGACACCTCGCCTACGGGTCTGGAATTGGAAGAGTCGGACAACGCCTGGATGGGAGGCCTCCGTTGGTCTACCCCTGCAGTGTGCGTGACCGGTGAGTACGGCGAGATCGATGCAGGGTATGCCCTGGCGCTGTCGGGCGGCGGGTGGAGCGTGCTTCATCCGGCCGTCGGATCCCTGGGCATGTACACCGACTACCTCGCCCTGCCGCTGTCGGCGCTGCACCCGAACGCAGAGGTCGATCCGCACGACATCAACTGGATTGACCGGCCGCTGTTCCTCGACCCCACCAACATCGCCAAGGGTTGGCACGTGAACGTGACCTTCCCGAAGCTGCTTGGGCCGCGGACGCCGGTCAGCGTTTCCTACATGGACGGCGACGCCTACGAGCCGCGCTATCTGCACTGGCTCTCCCAGGGCGGTCCCGTCAGCGGAATCCCAGAGCCGGACAAGTGGCGGGACGCGGACTCGGTATGGGTGGTGAAGGTCTCCCACCAGGTATCGGACTCCGTGTGCGCCAACCTGCTCTACGGACGGCGTGACGTCGATAACGTGATGTCGACGCAGACGGTGCCGATTGGCTCCGTCGGTGAGACATCGGTCTTCGTCGAGAACGATCCAATTCAGGTCATTCGCGGTGAGGTGATTGTCGCCTTCTAGCGAGGCTGCCTGAATCGGACAGACTGCTGACAGCCCCCCGGCTCTGCCGGGGGGCTGTTTCTTGGCCCACAAAGGGGTTTGATTCTGGGGCCGGATGCGGTAGAATGGAGACGGACGGACGGGGACCTGTTGTCTGCCGCGGCCTGTTGGACGGGCCAGCGGCGGAAGGGAGGCGAGTGAGATGGCACGGTCGAGGGCTCACTCAGTCCATATGGGTCTGGTAGCAGTAGTCGTCCTGTCCTGCCTCGCTGTAGTCCACCCCGCGTTTGGTGCTCCCCGCAAGCGCGTCGAGCGCGAGCGGGGACGCGTCGCGTCGCGGCAGCAGGACAGCGCCAAGCAGCGAAGAGGCCGCCCCGAGGCAACGGTGCGGCAACCACGCGAGGCAGCAAGGGCAGTCGTATCGACATCCAAGCAGAAGGGCCAGTACGGCCGTCTTCTGCGAGCGGCTCCTGCAACTGGGTCTGGCGAGGCCAGGTCCAGGCAGCGTGACGCTTCTCCGGTGGCCTGGTCGGCGGCCCGGCAGCAGTCGGCGCGAGTGAACACCCAATATGCGCCGCGTGCCTCCGAACCTCGCCCGGCGCCCCGCGCAAGCCTGCGGCAGTGGGAACCTGCGCAGAGAGCGGGCGCGGGCCAGCTCCCTGGTTCCGCAGAGAGAGACAGCAAATCGTCGTCGCGCGTGCTGCGGACCCAGCCAGCCGATGCCGCTCCGCGCTCGCATCCATATGGCCTGTACCGCCCATCCCAGAAGGCGGTACCGGCGGAGTCAGGATCCCGCCTTCTTCGCTCGCAGCCGGCCGCTCCTGCGGCGCGGCCGGGGACTAACGACTCACGGACATCGGTCGGGCCTGTGGCGCGAGTGGATCGTCCCGGCGCCTATGTGTGGCAGAGGCCATCCCGCGAGGATCGTGTTCGCGTGCGGCCGACGGACCCGCAGGTCAATCGGGAGCCGCGGCGAGAGCGGGAGCGAGAACGAGAGCGCAATGTCGGTCCCGGCAGAACCGCGCCCAGTTCCCCAAGCGGGGAGGAGCGGCGGTTCTCGGCGCCGCGGGCGAACTTCCGCGGTCCCGAGGCGGAACGGAACTTGAGAGTGGTGCCGGCCGACAGCCGGAAGCGGGTTCAGCGTCAATTCCGGGAGCTGCTGCGTGACAACAATCGCCGCGCCCTGCGGCCCGGGGGACCGCGTCCGAGTCGCGACGTGGTAGGGAATACGGTGCCCGCGGACGCGCGGCTGCTCGTGCGAGACAAGATCGGACGGATCAGCGGCAACTATCGGCGCATCGAGCGCGATTTCGGTCCGCCTTCGTATCGGTACCTGATCTCGCCGCGCAGCCGGCTGAGCTACTGGGATGGCTACTGGGACGGTTACGCCGATGGGCACTGGGCCGGTCGGCACTACGGCCATCGCACAAGCATCGTAGTCAGCTTCTACTACCCGTACTACTGGTCGGATCCGTACTGGTTGGGGTTCCACTACCCGGGCTACTACCCGTCGATCTATCACTACTGGGGCTGGAGCCCGGCCTGGGTCTATCCGGCCAGGGTCTACCAGGCGCCGGTGCAGTACGTTTACGTGCCGGTTACCGCTTACCGGTACTACCATACCGGATACGCGGTCGATGATGTCGCCGCCCAGAGCGCGGTCGAGGACGTACGACGCGCCTGGTTCAACTCCGAGATCGCGCCGCTCGCGTACCACCTGACCGATCGGCTCGACGTTCGGATCTACTTCGACGGGGAGTACAGCTACACGACGTCCACGGAAGACTACTATGCCATGACGGTGGACGCAATGGCGACCACGCAGACGGTGGCGCTGGACTTCGACAATCCGATCTGGATTTCGAGCCACGAAGTCTTCTTCACCGGCCGCCATGTCTTCTACGACCCGACGGACGAACGGCAGACAGTCTACGTGTCCTACCGCTTGCGCCGTCTCGGGACCGAGTGGTACATCGTGGCGGTAGGAAGCTCACTGGAGCCGATCCGTCACCAGTATCGGGACTTCCGATACTCCTAGCTGAGTCCCCGGGGACGAGATCCCGGGCTTGGACGAACTTCGGGGCCCGCGCAGGTGCGCGGGCCCCTTGCTTCTGCTGGTGGTCGAACCGACGCCTGCTGCGCCGGGGGATTACACCTGGCGCTCAGGCGCACTGCTTGCCGTAGCGGTCCACGGAGGCGAACTCCGAGAGGGGCTGGCGGGGCCGGGACTCCGGTTCGTCGGCAGGGACTCCTACGGGAGTGAGGGCCACGACGCGGAGGTCCTCAGGGACCTCGAGCACCTTCTTCACTCGTTCCTCGTCGAAGGCGCCGATCCAGCATGTGCCGTAGCCGAGCGCGGTGGCCGCAAGTATCATGTTCTGCATGGCGATTGCGACATCCACCGCGTGCCACTTCTCATTGACCGCAGGCTTCCCCACTCCGGCGATAGTCACGGCCGCGTCGGCCATCCACGTTTGATCCGAGCACGCCTCGGCCAGTTTCCGCCGCTGATCGGCGTCTTTGACCACGATGAAATGCCACGGCTGCCGATTGGCGGCCGAGGGCGCCTGGCGGCCGGCTTCGATTATCGTCCCGAGGTCGTCCTCAGGGATCTCTTTCGGCTCATACTTGCGGATGCTGCGTCGCTGCATAATAGCCGCAATGGTGTCCAGTGGCACTGCTTGCTGCCCCCTTTCGTGAATTGACAGACTAGTTCTCTCGCACCTCGCCCAGCACCTCGCGCAGCCTCGCCAGCGATATCGCGCCCGCGCGCAGCAGCCGGGGGGGATCCGCCGCGAAGGTGATCACAGTCGACTCGACGCGAACAGGCGCGGGGCCTGCGTCGAGCACCAACTGAACCAGCCCAGCGAGTTGACGGACGGCTCCCTCCGCGGTGGCCGGCGCCGGCTCGCCACTCCGATTCGCGCTAGTGCTGGCCAAGGGGGCGCCGACATTCCCGGCCACCAGCCGGGGCACGACGTGCGCGGGAAGGCGAAGCCCGATGGTGTCGCGGCCGGCCCTGACGGCCGCGGTGGCCTCGCTTCGATCGCGCAGCACTACCGTCAGTGCGCCGGGCCAGAACTGCTGCATGGCCAGCACGGCGGACTCCGGTATCTCCTCCACCTGTGCGCTCACCTGCGACATGTCGTGAAGCAGCAAGGCGAGGGGCAGATCTGAGCTGCGCCCTTTCACGTGGTAGATTCGCCGCACCGCCTCTGGCAGGCGCGGATCGCACACCAGGCCGTAGACGGTGTCGGTGGGGAGGACGACCAGCCCGCCGTCCAGCAGCACCTCGGCCGCGCGCTGGATTGCCCGCGGGTCGGGCTCCTGAGGGTCCACCGCCAACACCTCTGTCTCTCGTGCCGCCACCACTCTTCACCTCCGCCGCCAGGCGACGACGACGCGGTCGATCCCCGCGTAGTCCGCAATCACTTCGACCTCAGACAGGCCTCCTGCCCGAAGGAGCTTCGCCACCTCATGGGCTTGCCCTGCGCCGACCTCCAGCGCGGCGAACCCTCCGTCGGACAAGTGGTCGACGAGCCGAGCGCTCAACCGCCTTATCAGCGCCAGCCCGTCCGGCCCGCCATCGAGGCCGATGCGAGGCTCCGCATCGCGCACCTCGGGCTGCAGATTCTGGAACTCGTCGCTGCGCACATATGGCAGGTTCGCAAGAATGCAGTCTGCGGGTCGGCGCACTGCCGTGAGGAGGTCGCTGCAGAGGAGGGAGACGCGGCCGGTCAGAGCGTGGCGCTCGCAGTTCTCCTGCGCGAGGCGCAGCGCCTGAGGGGAGATATCCGTTGCCACCACTCGCAGCCCGCGGAGATGGTGCGCGAGGGCGACGGCTATGGCGCCGCCTCCGGTGCCGACATCGACGGCCAGCCGGGCACGGCGGGACCGGGCGCGTGCGATGGCCGCTTCTACCAGCACCTCCGTTTCCGGGCGTGGGACTATTGCGCTCGGCGAGGCACGCAGGGCGAGGGAGTAGAACTCGACTTCCCCGAGCACGTACGGGAGTGGCTTCCGAGCCGCCCGGCGCGCGGTCAGGGCTTCGAGTCGATCGAGCTGCTGGGGGGAGAGCGAGGTCCCCGGGAGGAGCAGGAGCGATTCGCGGCTGAGTCCCGACGCCGCTGCCACCAGCGCCTCGGCCTCTGCTCGGGGCCGCTCTATTCCGGCCTGGGAAAGCTGCTCGGCAGACGAACCGATTGCCCGCTCAACTGTGACTGCGCCTGTGACTGCGCGGCCGGTCGCCTCCCGCATAGCCCCTTCAGCTCGCGTTGGCGTCGGGCCGGCCCATGCGCTGGAGCCGCTCGTTATCCGTCAGTGCGTCGAGGATCGGGTCGAGTTCACCATCCAGGATCGCGGGGAGGTTGTGCCAACTCCGGCCGAGACGGTGATCGGTAATCCGACTCTGGGGGAAGTTGTAGGTCCTTATCTTCTCACTTCGGTCGCCGCTGCCCACCTGGCTGCGGCGGTCGGCTGCGATCTCGGCGTCCTGCTCCGCCTTTGCCCGCTCATAGAGCCGGGCCCGCAGGAAGCGCATTGCCTTCTCTTTGTTCTGCCGCTGCGACCGCTCGTCTTGGCAGACAACTACTATCCCGCTGGGCTGGTGCACGATGCGGACCGCAGTCTCGTTCTTCTGCATGTGCTGGCCGCCCGGGCCGGAAGCAATGAAGGACTTTATCTCGAGGTCAGCCGGGTCGATTTCGACCTCCACCTCCTCCACCTCGGGGAGCACGATCACGCTTGCGGCGGAGGTATGAATGCGGCCGGAGGATTCGGTGACCGGCACCCGCTGGACGCGGTGAACGCCCCGCTCCTGCTTGAGTATGCCGTAGATTCGGCGTCCCTTGATGGAGAGCACGACCTCCTTGTAACCTCCCACCTCTCCTTGGTTCTGGCTGAGGAGTTCGATCTTCCAGCCGGCCCGTTCCGCGTGTCGCATGTACATGCGCAGCAAGTCTCCCGCGAAGAGAGCGGCCTCTTCTCCCCCGGCGCCGGCGCGGATCTCCATGATCACGTCGCGGTCGTCGTCGGGGTCTCGCGGTGACAGCTCCTCCTCCAGGACAGCCAGCAGTTCCTCCCGGCGTTTGACGAGGCGTTCAAGCTCCCCGGCAAGCTCGGGGTCGCTCTCCTCCGCCAGCAGAGACTCTGCCCCCCCTATGTCGTCAGCCAGCCGAAGCAGCTCGCGATGGCACTCGACCGCGGGTTCGAGGCGTGCTCGCGCCTTCGCGATCTCGCGCAGGCGCCGCGCGTCGCGCACCACCTCTGGGAGTGAAAGCTGCTCGCCGAGCTGATCGTATTGACGTCCCATTTCCTCGAGCTTCTCGCTCATCGCGGCGTTCATGATAACCTCAGCTTGCAGCCGGATCCTCGGTCCGATCCAGCGCCAGCGCGCCCTCCAGCGCCTGAACCGCGACCACCACCTGGTCGGCCGTCGGCTGGCGCGTCGTGATCCGCTGGAGCCACATACCCGGCGCCACCAGCAGGCCCAGCAGGCGCGAGCCCTTGTGCGCACCGGCCAGCTTCACCAGCTCGTAGGAGATGCCGGCGATGATGGGCAGCAGCAGAAGCCGCGAGCGCAGCCGCCAGTACCATACCGGCCACCCAACGACGGCATGCACCAGTATGCTGACCAGCAGCACCATGAAGATGAAGCTGGTGCCACAGCGCGGGTGGACCGTGTCGTATTCCGCGGTCTCGGCCGGCCCGTAACGCCCCCTCTCCTCGAAGGCGTGGATCACCTTGTGCTCCGCGCCGTGATACTGAAACACCCGGCGCATCTCGGGCATCAGTGACACCAGGCTGATGAAGATCACGAAGAAGGAAAGACGGATCAGGCCTTCGATCAGATTCAAGGCCACAGAGTGCAGATGCAGTTGGTCGATCACTGCGCTCGGGGCCAGCACGAACCCTCCAATGGCGATGGAGAGCGCGGTGACGATGGAGAAGGCGTACTGCAGGGGAGACGGCGGGTCGATGCCCTCGCCGCGGGCGGCTGCGTCGGCCGAAGCCATCAGCGACCTGTAGCCTACGATCAAGGCGTCGATGAGCGCGGGAGTGCCGCGAAGGATCGGCAGGTTCAGGAGTCGATGACGCCGGGTGAGGGGTATCCAGGGGTGTTCCGCGACTTCGACCTCTCCGGTGGCGAGACGAAAGGCGGTGGCATACCCGTTCCGCCCCCGGATCATCACCCCTTCGATCACGGCCTGGCCCCCGTAGGAGAAGTGGTCCTCGGGCATAGACGGAGCCGCCCCTAACGACTGGGCCGAGGTTTCTCCTGGCGGGCATTGACCTGCTTCTGGTAGCGCTTGTAGCGCTGGTGGAAACGCTCTACCCTGCGCTCGGTGTCTACAATCTTCTGCTTGCCCGTGAAGAACGGGTGGCAATTAGAACAGATGTCGATCCGTATTGCCGGGACGGTGGCCCGGGTCACAAACGCATTGCCACAGGCGCAGGTCACGCGCGCCGGCATGTATTCCGGATGAATGCTCTCCTTCACTGCGATGACTCCTCGGGAGTGCTGTCTCCTCCGCCACCCACCAGAGAATCATACCTGCCCGAGGGAGGCGTGTCAACTTGTCGGCCGCCTGGGGGGTGACCCCAAAGCCTGGGTTCGTAGGAGCGACGTTCTTGTCGCGACCCAGTGTACACGCTGTCGGCACGATAATGTGCCCCCTATGATTACGGCCCTCCGACCAGGCCGGAGAAAGGGGTCACACTCGCCGCGTCGGGCCGACGTCAGTCGAGTTCAGCCGGCAGCAGACCAACACCCTTGTAGCGCTCGTAGAGGCGCACTATGTCGAGCTTGGTCTCCATGGATAGCTGCTCGCCCGGCCGCGATCCAAAACCGAACTGCGGGTCCCGGCAGACCACCGCGAAGGCATGCTCGACGGCTTCCTGTCGGCTCAGCCCGGCATCGTGGGCAGCATCTTCGTCATAGTGTCGGAGGAAATATTTGAGGGAGCGCCCGAGCGCCCGAGCGTACTTCTCGAGGGTGGACTGCTTAACCCAGGTCTGCTTCGCCACATAAGAGACCGCGCGCTGGCTAACCCCGACCCTCTCTGCCACCTCGTGCTGGTTGAGGCCGAGTGCCTCTCGTGCCTCTTTGATGCGCCTGCCTACATTCACCTCGGGCAT
>JAUVSA010000058.1 GCA_030597345.1 Bacillota bacterium | reverse complement strand
TCTTCCCGAGGGAGAGGGCGAGCCACTCGCTAGCATAGGGGTAGGAGCCGACGGCGACGTTCTCGAAGCCGTCATCGAAGGGCAAGGGGACACACCAGGCAGTGCCGCTGAACGGCACCGCCAAGGTCAAGAGGAGAAGGCAAAGCAACCGGGGACCGCCTCTGTCCATTGGTAATCGCCTCCAACATGGTTATTCCATAGTTGGAATCGTGGGGCGCCAAGCGAATCGTGAGCTTTCGTGGGCGATCACGCTCCTGCGGCTGGTGCGTGCACAGGGGTGCTGGGAGCTGTGCTGGTGAACGGCCTTGGGCGTGTCACATAGCGCCGAGGTCAGGCGGCGATGCTCGCTTGGGCGTGAGTACTTGGGTTGACATGCCTCCCATTGCCTCCATATACTCGCGGGGCTGCGAAGGATGGGTCCGCGCTGCCCTCGGAGGTCATCGATGTCAGGCTTCCCGACCATTGAACAGACGCTGGTAAGTGTGATTGTGCCCACGCGAGACCGCCCCAAGTTCCTGCTGGAGGCTGTCAGGAGCGTGTTGGCACAGACACTGCGGCCGTTGGAGCTGCTGGTCGTTGACGACGGGTCTGGAGATCAAGTCGCAGAGGCGCTGACCGGGTTGCAGGCGCGCGCGGGGTTCCCGATCCAGGTGCTCAAAGGCAGCGCGCGCGGGCCTGCGGCAGCTCGCAACGTCGGACTGCGGCAGGCGCGGGGGGAGCTGGCGGCGTTTCTCGACGATGACGATGTGTGGATGCCGGAGAAGCTTGCCTGGCAGGCGGCAGCGTTCGCCCGGGGCCCGAGGCTGGGGCTAGTGGGGACGCACTCTGTGCGGACAGAGGGGCCGGTGACACCGAGCCCGGGGGGGCGGAAGATGCCGCGCAGGCTGCGCCGGATATCAGAGGCAGCGCTGCTGCGAGGGAATCGGCTGGTGACATCGAGTGTGGTGGCACGAAGGGTGTGCTTCCAGGAGTGCGGCGGCTTTGACGAGTCTCTCCCGCTGGCTCAGGATTGGGATATGTGGCTGCGGATCGCAGAACGATGGGAGATAGGGATCGTGCCCGCGCGCCTTACCCTCTATCGTCTGCATAGCGATCAAAGGAGCGCTAACTCTCTACGCATGCGTTTCTGTGAGGCGGAGGTGATGACTCGGGCGCTCAGGCGAGGCCGCCTGGCTGGACGCTGGGAGGAGGGCGTGGCACGGCGGCGGCTGGCATGGGCGCACTGCCGGATCGGCCGACGGCTGGCGCGGGAGGGGGATAGGCAGAGGTGCCTTCGAGAGTTGAAGCAGGCGAAGGGATTGCTGCCGTATCATCCAGCGGTGTGGGGCGCGCTGGCGCGCTGCGCGCTGGCCGCGCGAGCGCTGGCGGGGGCGCGGCAGCCATGAGCAAGCGCCCGCCGTCATGGGTGATCCCGGCAGCGCCTAGGCGAGCGCAACTTGCGGGTCTCGGGCGCAAGCTGTCGGAGATGGGAGTGCACACGGTCTGCCAGAGCGCTCGCTGTCCGAACGTCGGGGAGTGCTTCGGACGGGGAACGGCGACTTTCATGATCCTGGGAGAGGTGTGCACGAGGAACTGCCGCTTCTGTGCGGTGGCGCATGGCGAGCCGGGGCCCCCCGATCCCGAGGAGGGCCGCCGCGTTGCGGAGGCGGCGGAGATGCTGGGTCTGCGGTACGTAGTGGTGACGTCGGTGACGCGGGACGACCTTGCGGACGGCGGCGCGTCGCACTTTGCCGCAACAGTCAGTGTGATAAAGGAGCGCCTGCCAGGGGCAGGCGTGGAGGTATTGACGCCAGACTTCCAGGGGAGCCGCGAGGCGCTGGAGAGGGTGCTAGAGGTGGATCCCACGGTGTTCAGTCACAACGTGGAGACAGTTCCGCGTCTCTACCCGGAGGTACGGCCCGCGGCATCGTATGACCGCTCACTCCGAGTCTTGAAGTGGGCGCGGGAGATATCTCCCGGGGTTCTGACTAAGAGTGGGTTCATGGTTGGTCTGGGGGAGAGCTCGGAGGAAGTCCTCGCGCTGCTGCGGGCACTGCGGGGCGCGGGGGTGGCGGCGGTAACCATAGGGCAGTACTTGCAGCCGACGCGCCAACATGTGGCGGTGGTGGAGTACGTGAGGCCGGAAGTCTTCCGGGAGTACGGATGCGCGGCGCGCGAAGTGGGGTTCTCGAAGGTGCTCAGCGGCCCATTGGTGCGCAGTTCGTACCATGCGGCGGAGCTGGCCGGGCACTGAGGTCGGTCTAGTGAAATGGGGTATATTCTGCTGGAACTCGCCGACGCTGAACGGGTAGCGCAGGCTTTAGCCTGCGGCGACAGGCTGAAGCCTGTCGGTACCGAGCGGTCGGACGGACCGTGAGTCGATGCGGAAGCTAACCAGACTGTTCCCATACCTGGCTCTCCTGCTACTGCCAGTCATTGCGCTGCTGGTGATCCTGCGCGCTGGGCCGCTGGGTGAGCATGTGCGCAGGGGGATCGAGGGCGAGTTGTCGCGACAGCTCGACCGAGAGGTTACCATCGGTGGGGCGTCTGTGACTCTCTCCGGGCGGCTGGCGCTGCGCGACGTGGGTGTGTGGAACCGAGACGGCTCGGCTCTGCTGAGAGTGCCCGAGGTGACGGCCCGGGTGGGGCGCGGCGGCAGCTGGCTGCGGCTCCTCTCTGGTGCGCCAGAGGTGCGCCAGGTGAAGCTGATCCGGCCGGAGCTAACCCTGACGCGCGACGCAGACGGGAGACTGAGCGTCTCGGATCTGCTCGCCCGCCAGGCCAAGGAGCCGTCGCGGTTCCGCGGCGAGCTGGCGGTGGAGGGCGGCCGTCTAGTGTTTGTAGACGGGGGGCGCGGGGGGATCTCCACGGTAATCGAGGGCGCGGACCTGCGGGTCCGATGGCCAAATCCCGGCAGGGTGACCTTTTCACTGAAGGCGCTGGGAGCAGACGGTGCCCTTGGAGACCTGGATCTACAAGGGGAGAGCGACGCGGAATCAGGGGTGACGCGGCTCTCGTGGTCGATTTCCGATCTCGACATTCCCTACGCGCTCGCCCGACTACCGGCCACGAGGGCGCTAGGTGTCGCCCGCGGCCGAACCGATGTCGAGGGCGAAGTAGTTCTCGGGCGGCAGGGCCCTGGCGGGACCAATATCAGCTACGACGTGACGCTGAACGTGAGAGGCGGGGAAGTGAGTTTCCCGTGGCTGCGCCGACCCGTGACGGAGGTCAGCGGGCAGGTGCGCTTCGTCGACAGCGACGTGCGCTTGGTGGATGTCTCGGGCGCGGTGGCCGGGGCGCCGATCCGCGTACGAGGGATTATCGAGGACCTCGGGAGCCCAGCTCTCGACCTGGACGTGTCCGTCGCGGGCATCACATATCCCCAGATACAGACTTTGTTTCCAGAGGTGGCGCTGCCGGCCGGGCTGGCGGTTCCGGGGTCGTTGCAGATCACCGCTCATGTGGACGGGCCGGCGTCCGACGTACGGGTGACCGGGGAGGGGACAGTGCGGGTGATCGAGTACCGATCTGTCCCCTGGAGCAATCTGAAGGGGAGGTTCGAGTACTCGAGCGGCCGGCTGAAGCTGACCGGTCTTCGCGCGCATGGCAGCCCCCGGAGGGCGGAAGCCGAGGGGACGGTGGAGTGGGGCAGAGGGGGGACGACGTTCGAGGGAGCTATAGACCTGACGGATGTTCCGCTGTCCCTGCTCGCGCAGATGGTGGGAATGGACGGCACTGAGGTGCAGGGGAGTGGTTCGGTGAGGATGGAGGCCGCGAGCGACGGGGAGCTCTCCATCTCCGGGCATTTCGAGATGCGAGACGCGGTGGTGCGGGGAGTGCCTGTGGGACGAGTTTCGGGGGAATTCGAGATCGCCGGCGAGAGCATCAGACTCGAGAGGTGTGCGTTTGACGGGCCAATGGGAAGCGGGTCGCTGTCGGCAGAGCCGTCTCTTGACGGGGCTTTCGATGGCGAAGCGCGATTCTCCTCCCTCGATCTCTCGATGATCTGTCGCGTGATCGGTGTCGAGGGGATGAGTGGGATGGTTGGCGGGGAGATAAAGGCCAGCGGGAACCGGCGGGCGCTGACGGGCACGGGATGGGTGGAACTGGGTCCGAGCGTGGTAGCGGGGAGAGCGCTGGGGGGGCTGCGTGCGCGGATCGACGTCTCACCACTGAGGCTGCAGGTGTCTGATTTACTCCTCCTATTGGGAGAGGGCGAATACCGAAGCGAGTCATTGGCGGTGACGAACTGGCTGGCCGGGTGGCGGCGAGCGCAGATATCGGGCAGACTGGCGATAGCTGGGGCCCAACTGGGGGACTGGGTTGCGCCGGAGTATGCGGAGGCGGTGCCGGAGGGGCGGCTCGATGGGGAGATCGAGCTATCGGGGACCCCGGTAGATCCTCGGTTGAGACTGAAGCTGACGCTGAAGTCGCTGAGGGTGGCGGGCCGGCCCATCGAGAGCGGGCAGCTGGTCGCGCGGTATGAGAGAGGGCACTTGTCGATCGAGGAAATGTTCCTGAGCGATCGCGGGACGCGGCTGGTAGTGACGGGAGGCTACCATCCGCAAGCGGGCCTGAACCTCGGGGTCGCGGCCGATCCACTGAACTTGTCTTGGATTGCGCCCGCGGCGCGGCGGCGATATGGCGTGACGCTGGCGGGAGAGATAACGGCAGTCGCGAGAGTCACGGGACCGCTGGAAGATCCTCAGATCGAGTTTCGGGCAGAATCAGGGTCGCTCGGCGTGAACGATGAGGGCCTGGAGGAGTTTGTGGTCTCCGGCCGTTTCGCGGACGGTGTTGTGTGGGTGGGTGAGGGGGTAGTGCGGATGGAGGCGGGCCCGATCTCGTTCTCGGGAGAGGCGGATCTCCGCGCGCGCACTACCGACATCACGCTCACGCTGGCCGATGTCGACCTGGGCAGGCTATACGCGGCGGGGTATCTGGCGGTCTGGCGTCTTCACCAAGCCGGAGATACCTCGCCATGGCTCGCCGCCTACGCCAAAGTCCCCCATCCTCTGAGCGGCCTGCTGACGGCGGAGGTGCGCGTGGAAGGGCCGTTCGGCGAGCCACAGATCAGGGCAAATAGACTGATCTTTGAGGGGCTTGGCTATGCTGGCAGAAAGATCGGCCGCATCGAGGGAGATGTGGCGGTCCGGCTACGGCTGGGCGGGAGCGGCTTTCCGGTGCGCGAGGCAACGGCGAACCTGGTGGCGAGCGATGAGATGGGAGACGCTCAGATCAGCGGAGGGATAACGCCCGAGGGAGAGATCTCTCTCGTGGTGGATAGCCTCGGGTACCTCGACCTGAGCCTGCTGGGGCCCTGGCTGCGGTATCCACTCGATTTGGAGGGGCAAGCCACCATCAACTTCGACGTGACCGGCCCGATCCACAGGCCGATACTGGGGGGAGGTGTTTGGGTGGATCAACTGCGGCTGGGGCCGTTCCAGGCAGAGCAGGCGATGGCCAGCCCGCTATCGGTGCAGCACGGCGTTCTCAAGATTGGGGAGATCAGGTTCAGCAACCCACCGCAGGCGGGCGGCCCAAGGATGGAGGCGACTGGGAGCGCGGCGCTGCCGCTGTATTCGGATAGCAGGCGGTCCAGTCCGGATCGTATCACGGCGCCGAGAGCGGAGCTGCACGTCAAGAACGGCAGCGTTACGCTCGTGCCGGGAATGGCGCCCGCCTTTTTCGACGCGGATGTGCACTTTGAGGGCAGAAGGATTGTCTTTGAAGATCGGGACGGTTCAGAGGGCGATGAGCCCGGGCCGGGCGTCCAGGTGAGAATGGGGTCGGGGACGCTTGAGATCGGGGGCGCAGTGGCCCTTGGGCGGCCGGCGCCGGCCGACTGGCGGGAGAACGAGTTCGACATTACGTTTGAGTTCGATTCGGCCGAGCTGATCGTGCCCGGGCTGGCGAGCATGAAGCTCGACGGTGCTCTCTGGTTGACGAATGTGGCGGCCAGCGCCGCCGAGCGGGCACAGCGGGCGGCATGGTCCATGCTCGGGGAGACGGTGGGCATTCTGCAGCCCTCGATGTTTGTCATGGCGCGGGAGATGGGGCAGCAGCTTTACGGGAATCGGCCCGCGCTGCTGAAGACTCACGAGGGTGATCCGGTGGTGGTGTCGGAGCTCACGGTGGTGGTGCCGAAGCTGGGATCGTTGATGGGACCGGACAAGGCGGTTTTGGGCCCTAAGGTGGAGATAGAGGTGCTGGTGGGCGCAGCTGAGCAAGGCGGGCAAGGGCCGAACGGAGATCGAGAACTTCCCACTGACGTGGTGGTCGACCTGGGCCTGCTGGAGGTGAGCGGGCCCGCGTCGGGACGGCTGAAGCTCGGCGGCGAGCTCAGCGCGGAGAGCTACGAGCTGGACGGCGCCGTGGGGGCCGTAGATGCGCGGGTCACCTTTCCGAACGCGGTGCTGACGCTGCGCAGGGGGACGGTGGAGGTGCGGCGGGAGAGGGGCAGGGAACTCGAGGTCATGATCACCAACGCGGAAGCGGTTGGGCGAGTGGGAGATTACCACATCACTCTGCGACCGGCCGGTCGAGTGTACCCGATGGAGGAGACAGGTCTGGGCGAGGGAGAGGGTGCGGAGCGGCTGCCTCCGATGCCGTTGCATGCGACGACGATTCCCTACCTCGACCCGGCAATTGCAGTTGCACTACTGTGGGGACCGGTGGTGACCCCGACGAGGGGCGGTGGGATGAGCAGCGAAGGGCTGATCCAGGAGCCAGCGGCAGGGGGGAGGGGTACGGGCGAGATCACGGGCATGATGCTGCCAACGCTCGGCGGCGGGTCAGGCGCTACTGGGCTATCGCTGGACGTTTCGCTGCAGGGCCCGGTGCGGATGCGATTGGGGGAACGATTGTTCAGTCGGGTACTGGTCACCTACTCGAGTCCAGTCAGCGGCCCCGGGGGGACGCGGTCTCTGGGGGTGACGTATGAGGTTATCTCACCCTTGTTGTCGATCGGCTGGAGTGTGGACGAGCGGGATCGCACGCGATGGGAGGTGCGAGGGTTCCGGTCGTTCTAGACAGGCGAGGCAGGTTGCGACCGCCAGGCAAATGTGCTAGACTCAGCGCCGAACTTCCTGCTTGCTCGAGTGTCCGACCCAATGGTCACGTTGACCGTGGTCGCAGGGCGGCGGGCGAGCGGACGAACGCGCCGAGCAGGTGGGCCTCAGTGGACGATCGTCCAGCTCAGGACGGCGGGCACGGTGGCCATCCGGTGACCGAGGCCTTCGATGAGCTTTTCCAGGCGTACGAGCAGAAGATCTTCAACCTCGTGTACCGGCTCGTGGGAGACTACGAGGATGCCGCCGACCTGACCTCTGACACTTTCGTACGCGCCCTTCGCGCGTACGACCGGTTCCGAGGGGATGCTCATCCTTACACGTGGCTGTATCGCATCGCACTGAATCTATGCAAGAACTACTTTCGGCAACAGCGTCACCGCAGCCGCGTGCACTCTTTCTCCCTCGACAGTCCTGTCACAAGCGAGGAGGGGGAAGTTCCGCGGGAGATCGAAGACCGGCAGCCGGCGCCGCAGCAGCAGGTAGAAGCGAAGGAGCTGGGCGGCGAGGTGCAGAAATGCCTGCTGGCGCTGCGGCCGGACTTTCGGACCCTGATATTGCTGCGAGATCTGCAAGGTCTTTCCTATCGGGAAATCGGGAGTATTCTCGGCTGTTCGGAGAAAGCGGTGAAGTCGCGCCTGTTCCGGGCGCGTGCTCAGTTGCGGGACGCCCTGAGCCCCTACCTCTCGGAGTAGGCGGGGCCCTCAGGGCGCTACTGGCTGGCGGAAAGCGGCCCGGCTGGGGAGGGCCGGGTCGCCACCTGGGAATCTCACGCCGGAGGCCATGATGCATCGTTCTCTCTGCTTCACACTGGCACTGTTGATGACCCTCTATCTGGCGGTCTTGGGGACCGTCTGCATGGGGGCCTCGTCTGCTGGCACGAGTGAAGGCGCTGGGGGGCCAAGTGCCGCGGCCGAACGAGAGGCTGCCGAAGAGTTGGCATTAGACGAACCGTCAGAAGATGGGACCGGGACAGAGTATGCTCCGGCAGCGCTGTTGGTGCCATCGGTCTCTGAGGGAGATACGGAAGAGGGGGAAGAACCCCAGACATCTCCAGAGTCGCAAGCCCCTTCCGGAGACGAGGTGGAAGCTGATGCGGCGGGCGGGGAGCAGGTCCCGTCTCAGGCTGTAATCCCGCCTCCGATTGCCAGCGTTGAGGTAGAGGGCAACCAGCACATTCCTCGAGAAGACATCCTGGGTGTGATAACGAGCGAGGTCGGGGGGACGTTTTCCGAAGAGCAGGTGGACCAGGATCGGGAGGCTGTGGGAAGCCTGGGATGGTTCCGACGGGTGGCAGTCCAGCGAGAGATTGGGGAGGGCGGCGTTCACATAGTCTTCCGGGTAGAAGAGAACCCTGTCATCAGCGATGTTCAGTTCGAGGGGATCCGGGCACTGACCCGAGATGAACTGAGGGAGGTGATGGAGACCAAGCCCGAGCAGGTCTACAATGCGCCGCTGCTGCTGCGGGATAAGGACGCGATTCAGAAGCTCTACGAGGCGAAGAGGTACGACCTGGCCATGGTAGTGAGCCAGCACATGGGGGCGGATGGCGTGCTGACGCTGACGATTGCCGAGGGGGAAATCGAGGCCGTTAGGATTGTGGGGAACACGCGCACCAAGGAGTACGTGATTCGCCGCTACATTCGCACGAAGCCGGGGGAGACCTACAACGGCCGGAAGCTATCCCGCGACGTGGCCCGGCTGATGAATCTCGGGTACTTCGAGACTGTTCGCCACGAGGCCGATGTGGGTCAAGAGGCTGGCAAGGTGGTGGTGATCGTCACAGTGGTGGAGAAGCGCCTGACGGGGAATGCCGGATTCGGCCTCATGTATGCTTCCGTTCAGGGCTTAGTGGGCTTTGTGGACCTGGTTAAGACAAACCTGGGCGGGACGGGCCAAGTCGCCAGCCTGCGGGGCGAATTCGGCGGGCGGACGAGTTATGAGCTGGGGTATCAGCACCCCTGGATAATGACGCCGGAGACGAGGCTCAATCTAGGGCTGTATAATCGGCTGATTGTGCGGGAGGCATTCGTCACACCCGAGGAAGGTGATCGGCGGAGCATTCTCTACGATGAACGTCGGACCGGCGGCAACATGACGCTGAGTCGTCCGGTTTCAGACCGCACGACTGTCTTCCTTCGCTTCCGATCCGATGACGTGTCGATCTCCGGTCTGACAGAGGAAGAGGAGCCGTTTCTGGCCGGGGAAGCGTTTCAGGCGAGAGATGTACGGAGCGTTACGCTGGCGGTGGCGAGCGATACTCGGGACAGCAACTACAACCCGCGACACGGGGGATTCACGCAGCTCTCGGCGGAGGTTGCCGGTGTATTCGGCGGGGTCGATTTCAACAAGTATACGACGGACACCCGGCGGTACTTCCCAATGGGGTCGAAGAACGTGCTGGCAATTCGGCTGCTGGGTGGGCTCGTGACCGGAGAAGCGCCATATCTCGAGCAATTCTTGATCGGAGGGAACGAGTCCCTGCGGGGGTACACCACCGACCGGTTCGTGGGCTCGCGGATGGCCATCATGAATGTGGAGTACAGATTTCCGATCACGGGTAATCTGCTCGGCGTCGGGTTCGTGGACGTGGGGGGTGCGTGGGGCGGAGCGATCGCTGAAGATCCATTTTTCGAGGGCGATAAGT
>JAUVSA010000105.1 GCA_030597345.1 Bacillota bacterium | reverse complement strand
GAACGCACGCCAAGTATGGGTGGTGCTTCATCGCGGTCTCGGTTGGGACAAAGGACGAATCGGGCGAGCACCTCGCCAGTCAGAGGGGGGAGTTTGCGGCAGACGCGTTTGGCCATGTGCAGCTGGGTGGAGTCGGCCCCTTCCTGGACGGCCTGATCCGCCGGGAGCTTGGGCTCAAGACCCGCCCCATTCGCATGGGTCCGGCGGAGTGAATCGCCATGCACTTCGCCTCCCTGACAGATCGCGACGAGGCATATCGGCTCGGGACCTTCGCCGTTCAGTCCGCCGTCAGCGGCGTGACTGCGAAGATGGCGAGCCTCAAGCGTGTGAGCAATGACCCCTACCAATGCGAGCTTACTCTGACCGACCTCGAAGTAGTGGCGAACGAGGAGAGGCTGATACCGCGCGGCTGGCTCAGCGATGTCGGGAACGACGTAACGCAGGAGTTCCTCGACTACGCGCGGCCGCTGATACAGGGGGAAGTGCCCACGCCTATCGAGAACGGTCTGCCGCGCTACGCCAGGCTGCGGGAGGTCCCGTTGCCCAAGAAGCTACCGGCCTGGGATACATCGTAGGGGTAGCCTGCCACCTGCGTCGAGCGGTGGAGCCCACACCCGGATTCGAACCGGGGACCTTGTCTTTCCCAAGCACGCAGTGCTGTTGTTGGAATGCACGAGGCTGACAACTGCTATGCGACCAAGCGATCTCCTATAAGTGCAGGATCGCGTTCACCATTGACACGCGCTGCGACGCGGCCTACCATTGGGCAAGACTGGCAGGGGGCTCTCCAGTGACCGTGGGACATGCTCACGCCATAGGCAGCAACCATGAGCGATACTAGTGGGCCGCGTCGCTGGAGCATCTTTGCTAGCGTCTTCTTCGTATCCTTCGCCGTGCTGGCCTTCGAAATAAGCCTCGTCCGCATCTTCTCCGTGCTGTTTTTCTACCACTACGCCTTCCTCATAGTATCGGGGACGGTCTGCGGACTGGGGTTGGGGGCCCTGCTCTGGCATCTGCTGGGCCGCCGTGACGGGCGGGCCTGGCTGGATATCGGCTGGGCGGGACTGGCTTTTGCGCTTCTGATACCGGCAACCATCGTGCTGCTCTTTGGCACCCCTTTCCTCGTTGCGACGCACGTGTGGACGGCGTTCATACCGCTCTTGCCATTCATCTTTGCAGGAGCCTTTCTGGCGGAGGCCTTCCGGCAGCGTGCGGCGGAAGGCGGACGGATCTACCAGGCCGACATGGCCGGAGCCGCCCTGGCCGCGGTTGTCGCAATACCGCTGATCAGCCTTACGGGAGCCCTGAACCTCGTCTTTCTACTGGGTGGGCTGGCGGCCCTGGGGCCCCTGTACTACAGCCTCTTCCGCGGAAACCGCGTGCTCCTCTGGGCCAGCGTCGCCTGCGTTGTCCTTCTGCCGGCCCTCTGGCCTGTTGGGGCGAGGACCAGCTTGGTCCGCATTCGGCCCGTGCCCGGAGGACCACGGACGGGAGCCAAGGTGATGCTGCGCCTCCTTGCCGACCCCGACAGGCCGGCCGCCGTCCTCGATTCGGCATGGTCGGCCTACGCGCGCACTGACCTGGTTCGCTCAGACGCGCTCGAGGGTGGATTCTACGCCCTGGACATCTTCACCGACGCGGGTACTCCCTCTCTGATGGTGCTCTTCAAAGGCAACCTCGAACAGGTGGCCCACCTTCGTTGGCTGCCCTACCTCGCCTTCGATCTGCCACCCCGAAGAAGCCTGCTTTCCATTGGACCGGGCGCTGGTCTGGATTTCCTATGGGGCGCTCTGGCAGGTTTCGAAGAGATGGACGGGGTGGAGATAAATGCCTCCTCCGTGCGGATGATGAAGCAGTACCGGCGTATCAACGGTGACCTCTACTCCTGGCCGGGCGTTACTGTGACCGTAGAAGATGGGCGCAGCTTTGTTCGCCGTTCCCAGGATCAGTATGATCTGATAGTCTGCTCCCTCACCCAAACCGCCACCGCCGACAGCCTCGGTCTTGGCTTGGTGGAATCGTACATTCACACTCAAGAGGCGTTTGGCACGTATTTCGACCATCTCACGCCCGACGGCCGCTATGCGCTTGTAACCGAATCGGGGCACTTGCTGTTGCGCGCTGCCTTCACAGCCATTGAGGTAATGGGGCAGCAGGGTATCGACCCTGCGCAGGCTTGCCAGCATCTGATGGCCCTCGGAGCCGCGGGCGCGGAGACGGCCGAATCACCATATGGATATCTTCTGATCTGGAAGAGGTCACCCCTTACCTCGTCAGATATCGCTCGTGTGGCACCGGCCATTGCGGCCGGGATCGTGGAGTCGGTGTTCATTCCTGGCATTGGGGGGCACCCTGTGTTGGAGCAGGTGGCTCGGGGGGAGGCGGTCCCGCACGAACTCTTCTCGGCCGTGACCGATGATAGTGGCGCCGCCTTGAGCCTGCGACCGGCCACCGACGATCATCCGTTCTTCCTAGACCTCTCTCCCGGTGCACCGGCAGCGTTGAAATGGCTGTTGCTAGCTAGTGTCGGGGTGGCTTTTCTCTTCAGTGGGATACTGCTCCGGACCCGGCACCGGGACGAGCGTCCCGTGCGGGGGTGGGTCGTCTACTTCGGCGCCTTGGGTGCGGGCTTCATGCTGGTGGAGATACCCCTGGTTCAGAAGTCCATGCTGCTTCTAGGGCATCCGACTCTGAGTCTCGCCGCGATTCTCTTCTATCTGCTCATCGGCGCAAGCGCGGGAAGTCGCCTCAGCCAGGGCTGGCCGCTTTCGCAACTTCCGAGGCGGGTAGCCGTGGCCAGCCTGTCAATCGCCTGCTTTGGAATAGCGTACGCGCTATTCCTGTCGCCCGTCATCAGCTTCTTGCTGCCGTGGCCTCTGTTCGCGAGACTGCTCGCGCTCGGCGTTCTTCTGCTGCCTGTGGGCCTCGCCCTGGGCATACCTTTCCCCAGCGGCCTGCGACTCATGTCCGTCTCTCGGGAGAGGGAAATCCCGTGGATGTGGGGAGTGAACGGACTGATGTCGGTTGCGGGAAGCACACTCGCTGTCGTTGGGGCTAAGATGATCGGGTTCAACGCCTGCCTACTGGCGGCCGCGGCGATCTATGGCGGACTTGCCATCTCCCTGCGAGGCCTTGGGATCGTCCCGGAGCGAGCGAGTCGCAAACCCGCGCCCCCGCGGCGCGAGCAGGGCGAAAGCGGCCTGCAAGGAGGCCGCCGCGCCGGGCGACCGAGTATCTTCCCGGCCATCGGCCTGCTGGCGCCAGTCGTCTTCGCCATTGTGTACACGGCAGTTCTGGTAGAGGCCGCTCGGTCCCAGACGACGTCGCTGCACCAAGCGGCATTGCGCGGCCGGACGGAGGTGGTGGCACAGCTTCTGGACCGGGGGGCGGACGTTAACGCCAAGGATCGATTCATCTTCGGGTGGACGCCGCTGATCGCGGCCGCCTTCGCCGGTCACGTCGATACGGCGCAGCTCTTGCTGGCCAAAGGAGCCGACGTGAGCGCCCAGGGGGACGTGGGGCTCCGCTGGACGCCACTGTCTGAAGCGGCTTTTGCGGGGCACGTCGAGATGATCAGACTGCTCCTGGCTGCTGGAGCTAAGGTCAACGCCCGTGACGGTCAAGACCGTACGCCCCTGCACGGGGCGGCCAGGGTAGGACACGCGGAGGCGATCGAGCTTCTAATCGCCAACGGAGCAGAGCCAAACGCCCAGGACAGCGAAGGGCATACGCCCTTACACTTGGCGACTGCTCTTGCGCACATCAAGGCGGCTGATCTCCTGCTGGCCGCCGGCGTTGACGCGGACGCTCAGACGAAAGACGGCTCGACTCCCCTGCACCTCGCGGCCTCTTTTGGCGACACAGAATTCGTGCGCCTCCTTGTTTCCAGCGGGGTCAGTGTGGACGCCAGGCAGGAGCAGGGCATGACGGCTTTGCACATTGCGGCTGGCCATGGCTTCCAGGAGATCGCGGCAATACTGCTGGAGGCTGGCGCCGCCGTCAACGCCAGTGACAGCGCAGGCTGTACCCCGCTGTGGTGGGCACGACGGACGAACCGGGGGGAAGTCGCGGACCTGCTGCGTCGGCACGGTGGCGCACAGTGACGGAAGCCAACGATCTTCCCACAGTCCACGGCATCCGAGCTGTCATGCTCCGGGACCTCAAGCGGCGCACAGGACGCTGAAGGGCACCCGAACCGACGTCGGATGGCTTCCGTGGGGAGACAAACGGTGGAGCCCACACCCGGATTCGAACCGGGGACCTTGTCCTTACCAAGGACACGCTCTGCCACCTGAGCTATGTGGGCCTCTCAGTGGACGGGGGAGGATTCGAACCTCCGTAGGCATACGCCGGCAGATTTACAGTCTGCTCCCTTTGGCCAGCTCGGGCACCCGTCCGCCCCAGACAACTGTAGCCGCGGGCAGTGCCCCGCGACCGATCCGATGGTAGCATGGCCCCTCGCTTCCGTCAAGATCAGCCGTGTGCCGGGTGTGACTCCCAAAAGTTGGCCGAGGTGGGAAAAGGTGATACTCTATCGGTTAGCAACAGTATAGCGCTTGTAAATAGCGCTCCGAAAGGGTGTCGGGAGGATGATTGGCCGGCGCCACATGGACTCCGGAGGGCACTCCGTCTGTTGCGTATGCAGGCGTGGCCAGCTTGCTGACTTCCCACGCACTGATTGTGCGCCTGTGGGTGATGCAGGCTGCTATACTGACACGCCAGATCCTGCCTGCAGCGCCACGGGGGGGAGAGCGAGATGGCGGCGCGTGGGAGGAGTTGGCCACTCGTCGGCTAATCTGGTGGCTACGGCGGGTTGCTGTCAGCGCGGCACGGGACCTTAATGGCCGGACATACGAGGGAAGGCTAGGTATCGATGCGATCGCCACTGAGGACAATGATCGTGATGGGGACGCGGCCCGAGGTGACGAAGCTCGGGCCCGTGGCAGCGGAACTGCGACGGTATCCAAAGCAGTTTCGGGTGGTTCTCGTGGGCACCGGACAGCATCGGGACCTCGTGCCGCAGCACCTGGGGCTGTTTCGGATGCGCCTGGACCACAGTCTGGGCGTGATGAAGAGGAAGCAGACGCTGGCCGAGATCACCGGTCGCACTGTGCAGCGCATGGATGCGCTGCTGGCTGAGGAGCCTCCGGATGTGGTGGTGGTGGAGGGGGACACTACGGCGGTGCTGGCGGCCGGGCTGGCGGCGTTCTATCGGCAGATCCCGGTGGCGCACGTGGAGGCGGGGCTGCGCTCCGGGGACCCGTACAATCCTTTCCCGGAGGAGATGAATCGGCGGCTGGTGAGCCGACTGGCGGAGATGCATTTCGCGCCGACGGCAGGGGCGCGCGCGAATCTGCTGGCGGAGAACGTTGCCGCCGACCGCATCTTCGTGACGGGAAACTCGGCGGTGGACGCGGTGCTATTGGCGGCCCGGCGCCGGCCCCGGCGGCCGGCGGTGCCGGCTGCCTGGATGAAGAGCCGGGTGTTGATATTGGTGACGGCGCACCGGCGGGAGAGCTGGGGGCGCGGCATCGAAGAGATCTGCCGCGCGCTGCGGGCGCTTGCGAAGCGATTCCCGGAGGTGGTGATCGTGTACGCGGTGCACCCGAACCCTGTGGTGAAGGAGACGGTTGAGCGAGTGGTGGGGGGGGAGGAGAGGATCCGTCTGATCGAGCCGCCCGGCTATGTGGAGTTCGTCGATCTGATGAGGAGGAGCCACCTGATCCTGACTGACTCCGGCGGCATTCAGGAGGAGGCGCCCTCGTTGGGGAAACCTGTGCTGATCCTGCGCCGCACGACTGAGCGTCCCGAAGGGGTGGAGGCGGGATGCGCTGAGCTGGTAGGGACTAACCGGCGGCGCATCGTCGAGCGGGCGTCGGCGCTGTTGACCGATCCGGACGCCTACCGTCGGATGGCGGCGCGCGCCAATCCGTTCGGAGACGGGAAGGCGTCGAGCCGCATTCGGCGAGCCCTCGCCTACCACTTCAGCTTGAGCCGGCAGCGTCCCCGGGACTTCGCTCCGAGGTAGGGGCCGAAAGCGCGGCACCGCAACCCAAGGGCTATCTCGTCTCCGCGGCGCTGTCCCAGCGGGCCTTGGCGGTGATCAGCCAGGACTTGACGAAGAGACGGAAATCCAGCAGAAGAGATCTATTCCCCAGGTAGTAGAGATCGTACTTGAGCTTGTCGGCGGCATCTGTGTAGTAGCGGCCATAAACCTGGGCCGTGCCGGTGAGGCCGGGACATATGTCGTGGCGGCGGCCGTAGCCGGGGATCTCGGCGAGGAACCGGCGGACGAATTCGGGCCTCTCGGGGCGGGGCCCGACCCAGCTCATGTCTCCCCTGAAGATGTTGAGGAGCTGGGGGATTTCGTCGAGGGCGGCCTTGCGGAGGATGCGGCCGACCGAAGTGACGCGGGGATCGTCCTGGTCGGCCAGCACGGGGCCCGATACCTTCTCCGCGTCTTTGATCATGGAGCGGAACTTGTAGGCCCGAAAGATGCGGCCCCGGCGTCCGACGCGGGTCTGCAGGTACAGGACCGGCCAGCCGTCCTCCAGCAGAATGGCGGCGCTGATCGCGAGCCAGAAGGGCAGGGAAGCTATGAGCGCGGCCCCGGAGACCAGGATATCCAGCAATCTCTTCAACATGTCGTAGTTTCGCTCGGGGGTGGATTCGGCCAGCTCGTTCCGGACGTGTTATTCGACCAAGGAACGGTCGTTTCCTAGGCGGAGGCGGGCGCGGTGGGGAGATGTGGGAGGGGGAGGATTGCTGGGAACGGTCCGGGCTGCGCTCGACGCTGTCAGGATGACAGGTCGGGTCGGGTCATGTGGAGGGCGCGCCGGAGCGAGAACCGCGGCTGTGTCGATCTGACGGGAGAGGAGAGAGCCGTCTGGGACAGAACCTCGTACGGCCGGCAGGCCATCCGTGCGGCAGGTTTTCGGAGAAGAATGACAGGTGAAGGGGCGTGTTTCCATGCTGCTTGACTTGATGATTGCTGTGTTCTTCGTGTTGGCGATTGGGTGCGCTGCGCTCGCCACGACCTACTACGTGGACTCCACAGGCGGCGATGACAGCAACGCGGGGATCGGCCCTGATGCACCGTGGTGCGGCCTCGACAAGGTGAACGCTACCACCTTCGAACCTGGAGACAGGATCCTGCTCAAGGCCGGGTGCGCCTGGAGTGGTCGGCTCTGGCCGAAGGGGTCGGGGGCAAGTGGCAAGCCGATTGTGGTTGACATGTACGGTCAGGGGAGCAAGCCCGCGATCAACGGGGGCGGGGCGGTCCCCGAGGGGGTTCGCCTGTACAACCAGGAGTATTGGGAGATAAGCAACCTCGAGGTCACAAACCACGATCCTGCCGGGCCGGCGATAAGGTCAGGGGTGCGGATTCTGGGGGAGGAGGCGGGGATGCTCAGCCACGTGCATCTGAAAAACCTGGAGGTGCACG
>JAUVSA010000212.1 GCA_030597345.1 Bacillota bacterium | reverse complement strand
GGGATGGGACTGTCGGTGGCAAACGGAATTGCCCTCGCGGGACGAATAGCCGGCCTTCCGTATCGCGTCTATGCTGTTCGGGGCGACGGTGAGTGCCAGGAAGGGCAGATATGGGAGGCGGCGATGACCGCCGCCCACGATCGGCTCGATACGCTTACGGCGGTCGTGGACCGGAACGAGCTTCAGGCCATGGGACCTACGGAGGAGCGCATGGGGGTCGAGCCCCTGGTGCAGAAGTGGCAGGCCTTCGGGTGGAAGACCTGGGAGATCGACGGCCACGACATGGGCGAGATCTGCCGCGCTCTGGAGGAGGCGACTGAGATCAAGGAGCAGCCTGGGGTCATCATAGCCCATACCGTCAAGGGAAAAGGCGTTCCGTTCATGGAGGGCCAGCCCGGGTTTCACAACGCGGCGATCACCGAGGAGCAGTTCCGCGAGGCGGCGGCGGCACTTGAGGCGAAAGCCACATGATTCGGAGGTTAGCGAATGGCTGAGGTGAAGGCAACCCGAGACGGCTACGGTGAGGCCCTGCTGGAGCTGGGGTCGGCGGAGCCGCGGGTCGCAGTCGTGGATGCAGACCTCTTTCGCTCTACCCGAACCGACCGTTTCGCGGAGGCATTCCCCGATCGGTTCTTCGAAATCGGGATCGCCGAGCAAGACATGGTGAGCACTGCCGTCGGCCTCGCGCTGGGCGGCATGATCCCGTTCGCCAACTCGTTCGCCGTGTTCCTCACCGGGCGGGCCTTCGACCAGGTCCGACAGCAGGTCGCTCTGCCCTCGGCGAGCGTCAAGTTGGCCGGCTCCAGCGCCGGCATAACGCAGGGGCCGGACGGCGCTACCCATCAGTCGGTACTGGACGTAGCGTTGATGCGCAGCCTGCCCAACATGTGCGTGGTCGTCCCCTCCGATGCCGAGGAGGCACAACTCGCCACGCGCGCCGCCGCTCATCGCGACGGGCCTGTCTACCTCCGACTGAGCCGGTACGAGACGCCGGTTTGGCGGGAGGCAAATGCCCGCTTCGAGATTGGCAAAGCCGAGGTCCGTCGCTCGGGGACAGATGTAACTCTGGCTGCGTGCGGCGTCATCTTGGGGCGAGTTCTGGAAGCAGCGGAAGCACTGGAGGTCGAAGGCATCTCCGCGGAGGTGCTGAACGTCCACACCATCAAGCCGCTGGACGGGGAGACGATCCTCGACTCCTGCTGCCGCACCGGCGCGGTAGTGACAATTGAGGAGCAGAGCATCATCGGCGGGCTGGGAAGTGCGGTGGCCGAGCTGCTGGCGGAGCGAGCCGACCGGTGGATTCCGCTCCGCAGAGTCGGGGTTGCAGACACCTTCGGCGAGTCCGGCACCGCGGAGGAGCTTCTGGAGAAGCACGGGTTGACGGCAGAGAACATCGCCGGCGTGGCGCGGTTGCTGATTGTGGAGAGAGGCAAGAAGGTGCGAACATGAGACAGCGGATCACAGGCCTGCTCGCCGCCGAGGCGGCGCAGAAGACCGCGGTTCAGCGCCTGGCTGTGGAACTTGCCGCCGTAACCGCCTTCGCTGCCTTGACGGCGCTGGGAGCCAGGGTCCAGTTCCACCTTCCCGGCACGCTGGTGCCTGTCACCGGACAGGTGTTCTGCGTGCTGCTCGCCGGGTGCGTGCTGGGGTCCCGCCTGGGGTTCGTGAGCCAGGTGCAATACTTGGCCGCCGGCGTCGCTGGGGCGCCGGTTTTCGCCCTTGGCGGCGGTATCGGCCCCCTGTTGGGACCGACGGGCGGCTATCTAGTCGGCTTCCCGGTAGCTGCGCTTGTGGTCGGCGCCATTGCGCAGCGCGGGCAGGGGCGAGTATGGTCGCTCGCCGCCTGTCTCTGCGGCGTGGCGGCGATCTACCTGTTCGGCGCCACCTGGTATGGGGTGTGGCGCTCAGTGACCGGGGCCGGCGGCGGGATAGCTGCGGTGTTGCATGAATCGGTCTTGCCCTTCATTGGTGTGGACGTAGCGAAGGCCGTTCTGGTGGCTGCGGTGGCGGCGCCGCTGCGGCGTCGGTTGTCGGCTGTGTGATGTAACTGAACTTGTCCCGCGCGCGAGAATCCAGTAGAATGCGGGCACGAATACCGCCGCGGGAGTGATCCCACTATGACGCGAATATGGCCGCTGATCGCTTTTCTTCTGGGCATGACCTCCGTGTGGGCCGGCGCCTCCACGCAGCCGGAGATGAAGCCTCTCTCTGCCGCCGATGCCGAGCGACGGGTGACAGAGACACAGGACTTCCTTGTGGACCTGCTGTGGGAGCATACCGATGTGCACTGGCACGCGGGGCGCTGGGATGAGGCGATCAGGCTCTGCCATCAAGTTATCGAGCTCGATCCGGGGTTCGTGGAGGCCTACACGGGCGCCGCGTGGCTGCTCTGGAGCATGGACAGGGACGAAGAGGCGATCGAGTTCTATCGCGCCGGCTTGGCCGCCAACCCGGACAGCTACGAGATTCCTCACGAGTTTGGCATGTACTACCACCACCGTCACAACTGGGACCAAGCGGCGGAGCAGTTCCGCAAAGCCGTCGAGCTCCGGGCGCCATCCTATCTGCAGCATATGCTCCCAAACGTGTTGGAGCGGGCCGGCAAGAAGCGCGAGGCGCTGTCGGAATGGCGGGCCCTATCGAAGCGGTTCCCGAACGACCCAATCCCGCGGCGTCACATCGAAGCCCTAGTGGCCGAGCTCGAGGGAGAGCAGCAGCTCTGAAGGCTGCATGCCAACCGGCGCACGCGTAGCTTGGCCTTGACCGCACGGAGGACTCGCCCATGCCGCACATCGCGATCATAGGAGGTGGGCCGGCCGGGTATGTCGGGGCCATCCGAGCGCGTCAGTTGGGAGCCGATGTTACGCTGGTCGAGGTGGACGCGATCGGCGGAACCTGCCTCAACCGCGGCTGTATCCCCAGCAAAGCTCTACTCAGATCGGCGGAGTTGATCCAGCTCGCGTCTCGCCTCGGCGAGTTCGGCGTGGAGGCCGAGCTGAAGGGCGTCGACTGGAGGCGGATGGTCGAGCGGAAGAATCAGGTTGTCAGCCAGGTGGTCAAGGGCGTCGAGTACCTGATGAGGCAGAACGGGGTGAGGGTGGTCGAGGGCAGGGGCCGGCTGGTCGAGCCGAAGACAATAGCTGTGGACACCGGGGGGCGAGAGGAGACGATCGCCGCAGACATCGTATTGGTGGCGACCGGGTCGACATCGGCGGGCCTTCCTCTCCCGGGCATGGACGGTCCCGGCGTCGTCACCAGCAACGAGATGCTCAATCTCGAGCAGATCCCGGAAAGCCTCGTCATAGTCGGGGCCGGCTACGTTGGAATGGAGCTCGCAGACGTATTCAACGCTGTCGGCTCCAAGGTAACAGTCATCGAGATGATGCCGCGCATCCTGCCAACTGAAGACGAAGAGATCGTGGCTGAGCTCGCGCGCGCCTTTCGCCGGCGCAGGATTGAGACTCATGTGAACGCGCGCGTGGATGAAGTGCTGGTGAGAGACGGCAGGCAAGTGGTGCGTTTCACCAAGGACGAGAAGAAGCACGAAGCATCGGCCGATCTCGTGCTTTGCGCAGTGGGACGGTGGCCGAAGGCGGAGAACATCGGCCTCGAAGATGCCGGAATCGAGATGGATGGCCGCGCGGTCAAGGTCGACGCGCGGATGGAGACCAACGTCTCCGGGGTTTACGCGGCCGGCGATGTTATCGGTGGGATCATGCTGGCACACGTTGCGTCGGCAGAGGCGAAAGTGGCGGTGGGCAACGCTCTCGGGCAGCAAGCTCAGATGGACTATGGGGCCATTCCTTCCGCAGTCTACACCCATCCCGAGATTGGCTCTACCGGACTCACGGAGGCGAGCGCGCGGGCGCAGGGCATCGACGTCAAGGTAGGCAAGTTCTTCTTCCGCGCGGCGGGGAAGGCACAGGCCGAGGGCTTCCGCGAGGGACTGGTGAAGCTGGTGGTGGATGCCGGGTCCGGCAAGGTGATCGGTGGACACATCTGCGGGCCCCACGCGACCGACCTCATTCACGAGGTGGTCTTGGCCGTCCATCTCGGTGCCACGGCCGAGCAAGTCGGAGACATGGTCCACGCCCACCCGACGCTGAGTGAGCCGATCATGGAAGCGGCCGAAGATGTCCTGGGGCGGGCG
>JAUVSA010000259.1 GCA_030597345.1 Bacillota bacterium | reverse complement strand
TGCCGCCAGACGCCCAGTAGGCGCGCGCGCGACATCCGAAGCAGCGCTTGCTCCAACGACACCGCCCGCAAGCGCCCTGCAGAGGGTCCTCCCGCAGACTCTTGAAGAGCTTCGCCTCGGACCAGATGTCAGAGAAGGACTGCTCGCGCACGTTGCCGACAGACATGGGAAGGTAGGGACAGGGCTGGACTTCTCCGTTCGGGATAATGACGCAGTAGGTGCGACCGGCCAGACAGCCCATGCGGAACCGGATCGGCACTCCCAGACGCTCGGCGATGCGAACGAACTGGGGGGCGCAGGTCGGCTTGATCTCGATGTCGCCCTGCTGCTGGCGCTCGAGCAGGGCCTCGATGAGGCGCTCACAGCGCTCGGCTTCCACCATGTCGTCGGCCATCTGGCGGCCGCGCCCCGTCGGCACGAGAAAGAAAACGTGGTGCCCAACGGCACCGATCTCGCTGGCGAGATCGGTGATCTGCAGTAACTGGTCCTGGTTCTGCTGGGTCACCGTGGTGTTGACCTGGAAGGGCAGACCGGCCTCCTTGCAGGCGCGCATACCGGCCATCGCGTCCTGCCAGGCTGTAGGCGATCCTCGGAGCCGGTTGTGGTAGTCGGGATCGGTGCTGTCGAGGGAGACGCCAGCTCGCGCCAGTCCTGCCTCCCGAAGACGGCGTGCGGCCTGGGTGTCGATCAGGGTGCCGTTGGTTCCCAGGACGGGCCTGACTCCTCGCGCTCGCGCGGCGGAGATGAAGTCGTAGAGATCGGCCCGCATGAGCGGCTCTCCGCCGGACAGGATGAGCACGCGGAACCCCACCGCGGCAATCTCATCGATCAGCCGCAGACCTTGCTCTGTGGTCAGCTCTCCCGGGTCGGGGGTGTCGCGCGCATCACGGTAGCAGTGAGAGCACGTGAGGTTGCACTGTCGGGTGATGTTCCAAGACAGCAGCGACGGCTGAAGCCGGCTCTCCTGGGCCTCGTCGTGGCTGCCGCCAGCCGATGCGGCAGTTACCTCTGGTTCATGTACTTCGTTGCCATTCATGTCCATTCATCACTCTCAGCTCTTCAGCTCGGAACTTCTTGCCCATGACACAGGGCGCAGGTTTCCTGGTATTGGTGGCAGCGGTAACAGGCAGAGCCGGGGGCGAAGCTGGCCTGCGCCTTGTGCGTCAGCACCCAGTCTGTGGAGTGTGGTAGATCGACCCCGCCGTGGCAGCTCTGGCAGAAGTCGGTCCGGTGACAGGTGGCGCACGCCTGCGCGTCGTCCTTGGCGCTCTTCGAGTGGCGGTCCATCCAGTCAGTTTCGTGGGAGGTGGGCCTGGCTCCCTCGTGGCAGGTGACGCAGAAGGTATCGACCGCATGGCATTGCCTGCAGTCAGCAGCCTTCGCCTGACCGTGATCGTGCACCCATCCCTGGGTGTGATTCACGGGCTTCCCTCCCGCGTGACAGGTAACGCAGAAGTCGGACTTGTGACATTCTTGGCAGAGCTCTCCCTTTACCTGGCTCGCCTCCGGATGCCGGTCCATCCAGTCGGGCGTGTGCAGCAGCACGTCATGACAGGATCTGCAGGAGTAGTCTGTGTGACACACCTGGCAGTACTCGGGACGTTCCTCAGCGGTGCCGAAGTGAGACTTGAGCCAACCTTCCAGATGTGAATCCGGGAGGCGGCGCTGGTGACAACTCTGACAGAAGGCGGGCTGGTGACACTGCGCACAGAGCGTGGGATCCTTCCGCACCTCGTACTTGTGGTTGACGAACCAGTTCTCTTCCTGATGGGAGGAGGGTCTGCCAGGCCCGAAGGCCGAGGCCTCCAGCGGCATGTCGAAGCTGCTATCGATGGCGGATACGAAGGCTACCAGGGCGGTGAAGTCAGCGTCGGAGATATCTTGGCTCACCGGCGGCATGACAGAGCGCGGGCTATACTCCGTCGGCGAGCGGAGAACCCCGGCCACCATCTCGGGCTGGCGAGGGCCATCCGGCGCCAGGTCCTGGCCCTCCATGCCTCCCCCGCCGTTGATCCCGTGACAGGAGTGGCATCGCAGATCGAGAAAGACCTTCTCTCCTCGGGCTTGCTCGCCAGTGAGCATCGCCTTCTTGGGCCCGCTCATGGCGCCGGCAACCCCGAGATAGGCCAGCGTGGTGAGGGCAGCGATTGCGCCGACACAGGCGAACGGTCGACGACGGAGCCGCCTCTCGGGATTCTTATCGAGATAGGGAAACACGATGAGGAAGAGCACGCCGATGGCCGGGATCACGGCTGCTCCCAGGAACTCGCCCCACTCGCCCCAGGCCGTCGGGATGTACTTCAGGAACTCGAAGTTGGGCAGGAAGTACCATTCGGGTCGAGGCACATAGCCGGAGGTCGTGGGATTGGCTTTTGCCTCCAGCGGCGCCGGGAACGCCAGGGCAACGGCAAAGAGCACGCCCAGGAGTATCACCGCCACCACTACGTCCTTGAACACCTGGTCGGGGTAGAAGAGCGTGGGATGCGGGACGTCGGCTTCGTCATCCGTGCGGCGCCACGGCGGAGTGATCCCCTTCTTGCGCACCTGGGCGACATGGAAGGCCATCAGCCCGACGAGCAGGGCGGGAAACACCAGCACGTGAACGGCGAAGAAGCGACTGAGGGTTAGAGCCCCCACCTGTGTGCCGCCCCGCATGATAGCCGTGATGTAGTGGCCTATGGCAGGAACCGACCCGCCGATGCGGGTGCCGACGACCGTCGCCCAGTAGGCTTTCTGGTCCCAGGGAAGGAGGTATCCGGTGAAGCTCAGGCCCATGGTGACCAGCAGCAGGAACATCCCGATGACCCAGATGATCTGCCTCGGGGGCTTATAGGCCCCCCAGAAGAATACCTGGAGCATGTGCACCAGAACGAAGATAAGCATCAAGCTGGCCCCCCAGTGGTGGAGGCCCCGCACCAGACCCCCCAGGGGCAGCTCCCGGGTGATGAAGGTGGTGGATTCGTAGGCCGCGTCGGGGGAGGGGACGTAGTAGACCATCAGCAGCACGCCGGTGCACACCTGCACCACGAACAGGAACATCGCCATGCTCCCGAAGACGTGCGGCCAGCCCACTCCCTTCGCCAGGGGTTCCTCCATGAACTCCCGGCCGAGGGTCACCAGTCCCGTCTGCTCGTCGATCCAATGGATGATTGCGCGTACCATTGCTAGACTCCCGCGACCCGTACGTAGAGCACCCCGTTCTCGATCTTGTGCTCCAAGCGATCGAGAGGACGGGGCGCCGGTCCCTTCACCACCTCGCCATCGATGGAGAAGCCACCATTGTGGCAGGGACAGAGAAACAGTCTCGCATCGTCATCCCAGTGAACCGGGCAGCCGAGGTGAGTGCAGGCATATGAGAAGACGGCGAACTCCTTGCGGTCGTGGGTCACCGCATAGACGGCCTCCCGCCGGGTGAGCTGTCGCCAGCCGTCCCGGTCTATGTGCCCGGCGCGAAAGAGCCGGGGCTGGCCAGGGGTCACCT
>JAUVSA010000125.1 GCA_030597345.1 Bacillota bacterium | reverse complement strand
TGTTGCTGGGCGAAAGCACGAGAACAGCGTTTGGCGTGGCGGACGGGTTAGCCTTCATATCCCCGGGGTGCTAGTTCTCCTGCCACCCGTGCTCGCCCACGAGCGGAACGAAGACACAGCCGCAGAGGTTTTCATGCCGAAGTTTTCCGGCCCTCTTGGTGACAACGGTCAGGGTCTGTCCCCCACGGTCGCCCAGAGGGGCGACTAGGCGCCCTCTGTCGGCGAGTTGGTCTGTCCACGGCTCCGCGATCTCGGGGGCCGCGGCAGTTACTATGATGCGATCATATGGCGCGTTGTCCGGCCAGCCGAAGCTGCCGTCGCCCACCTCCACCTCAACATTGGCATAGCCCAGATCGGCCAGCACCTGGCGGGCCCCGTCTGCCAGGGAGGCGAGCCGCTCCACGGTGACGACGCGGCCGCTGAGCTCTGCGAGGATGGCAGCCTGATAGCCGGATCCAGTGCCGATTTCAAGCACCCGTTCGGTGCCCGCCAGATGAAGACACTCGGTCATCAGGGCAACCATGTATGGCTGAGATATGGTCTGCCCCGAACCGATGGAGAGAGGATGATCGCCATGGGCGGCTGCGTCGTCCGGATCGGGGAGAAAGCGGTGGCGGGGCACCTTCTCCATGGCGGCGAGGACACGAGGGTCACAGATGCCGCGACCTCGGAGCTGGCTCTCTACCATGCGCTTGCGTTCGGCCTCGTAGTCGCGCATGTCCTTGGATCAGGGCCCAGCCGCCAGCTGGGGGCGGCGTCCGGCGGCCTCCAGCATCGCGACGATGTTCGGTAGAGGTGTTCGGACGGTGATGCTGTGGCTGGAGCCGAGGATGAAGCCGCCGCCCGGCGCGCAGCTCGTCAGTGCACGCTCCACCTGGCAGCGGATGTCCTCCGGGCCGGCGACGACAAGATCGTGGTTGCTCACCCCGCCCCAGAGGCACAGGTCTCGGCCGAAATCGCGCTTGAGGCCGGCGATGTCCTCGATGGGCTGGATGGCCTGGTAGACGTCTATGCCGGCCTCGATCATGTCCGGCAGGATCATGCGGAGATTGCCGCAGGAATGACAGACCAGAAAGACACCGTTGTCGTGGGCGACCTGGCAGATGTGCTGGAGCGCGGGGAAGTAGACGCGCCGGAACAGGTCGGGGGATACGAATGGACCGGAGTTGAAGCCATAGTCGTCCCCAACGAGGACGGCGTCGAAACCGAGGCGGGCGAAGAACGGTATCCTCTTGGCCAGCAATTGGTAGCCAGCGAGAAAGTCCGCCGCGACCCCGTCGGCATCTTCGGCGATGCGCAGCAGATCCCGCTCCACCCAGAGCGCGGAGAAGATCGGCAGATGGGCGTCGCCCATGCCGGTGAAGACGAAGTGGGTGTCGCCAAGCTCCACCAGGACGTGCTCGATAACTTCGAGTTCCGACGGGTCAGGACGGAACTCGCCGTCCACGAATCGGTCGGGCCGCGGCGGCTCGTAGCTTGCCGTGCCTTCTTCCAGGAGCATCAAGTCGCGGGTCAGCTCCGAGTAGCGGAAGACATTTCCATGACGGTCGCGCCAGGTTTCTTCGTCCACCTGCTGTGGGGGCTCGTAGTGGATGTCCTTCGGCCAGCATAGGTCCACGCACACCATGTCGAGATCGAGGCGGCGGACGAGCTCCACGATGTCGTGCTTGACGGACTCGACCACTTCGTCGCGCCGGCCCTGCCAGAGGGCGTGAGCTAGATTGGCTTTTCCGCGGAGGAAGGTGGGCCGGCCGAGGACCAGGGATGCAGGCTCGTAGTCGATGATCCACTCGCCTACTGGCACGACGTCGGTCTCGTCGTGCTGGATGGCGCCCTTGACGCGTTCTTTCGGGGTCACGTAGCGCCTCCGGACGGTAACGTGTGTGCGATTATACCGCGGAACGGTGGCCTTGGGAACCGCGGGACAGCAACGCCGCGGCCGAAGGAGGCGAAGGGGCCGCGCTATTGGGGATCCTTGGGGCTTGGCGGTGACTGCTCTTCCGACGCTAGGCGCCGGAACTGCACGACCGCCTCGGTGGTCTGATGGGGGAATCGGAGCTGCAGCTCGGTCTTGGCGAATCGTCGTCCGCGATGCTCCTCGATTCCTTCGATGAGGTGGAAGGTGGCCCGGTAGGCTTGATCCCTCGTCAGAGGCCTCTGAAGGCTACTCGCCGTGTCAATGACTTTCTGGCGCTGGGCGATTGTCATGTCAGTGAAGGCGAGGCCCTCAGGACTGCGCACCTTCTCAAGCTGCTCGGGCGAGAGGGAGGCGTAGAGCAGCAGCGCCCAGGAGCTGGAGGTAAGACCGGAGTGCAGGCCGGCTCGTTGGAGATCGCGGGGGAAGTTGGCGGCCGAGAGGTCCTGACCATCGAGCACAACGGCAAGCTCGGCGAGGTCGTCTACTGTGACGCGGCCTTGGGCCTCCAGCTTGTCGCGATAGGCGAGGATCAGGGATTCCGGCACCTCGGCCTTGGCGAGGCCGTACCAGTCGACGCGGTGGAAGATGAGGCATTTGCCGGCCTTCTCCCAGAGGTAGAGGTCGCCTCGGAATTCATCCTCACCGAGGAGGCAGAGCAGACGCGAGAGCGGTACGCCTGTGCGGACATCTTCCGGGATGTACGGGGAATGCAGTGTGAAGTAGTCCGAGATCACGGAGAGGCCGGTCTTGCGGGCGATGAAGCGCTGTATCTCGGCAAAGTCAGAGAACTGCTCGTCGCCGAGGACGATGGTTTGCAGCAGATCGGGATCGGTGGGTTCGATCCAGTCTCTCTTGTGCCGTTCCTCTCGCTTCGCAGCGTCCACGCGGAAGCCCTCGAAGTCGCGTTGTTTGACGATCTCGAAGGCAGTATCCTCATCTGCAGTGCCGGTCGCAACCAGGAGGCGAGTGTAGCAGATCTGGCCCTCGTCGAGGTTGCAGTACCTTGGGTGCAGCGCGACGTCGTGGATGGTAGGATAGCCTTGCTCGTTTGGTATGTTCAGCGACAGCCAGACCCCCCAGCCATGCTCGACGTTGCAGTCCTGAAAGCTGATGGTCGCGTGGGAGAGGTGGTCTCGCCAGTTTCGGAGTTCGTCTGGCAGGTGTTCGCCGCCCGCCCGGCCCAGGAACCACTCCGCAATGCGATGGGCGGCCTGCTGGAGCCGCTCGGACGCCTTCACGTAGTCCATCTCGACGCGGCCGGTGTCGCGGAACTGGTCTGCCTGTTCGGCTGGCAGGGTGAGCAACATCTCCAGGAGATCGCGGGAGTGCGGGTCCTGCACGCTGCGGGCCATCAGCAGGTCGGTCTTCTCAAGGTCGGCGAGTTCTTCGGGCGACATCTTCAGCGCTCGCTTCGCTTCCTCCATGCGGTTCACGCGCTGGGCGCGCTGTTCTTCCGCCCGCCGTGCAGCCGCTCTATCCGCGAGCCACTTCGTCGTGTTCTCCACTCCCGCGTTCCGATGCAGCAGGTAGATGGGTCGCTCACCACTCGGGTCGATGTCCCAGTGGCACTCCTGAAGGGCCTCGGGGATCTGGGCCATAATGTCCTTGAGTGTGCAGCCCCGGGCGATGATCGTTAGCTTCCGCTCGCCCACGGTATCGAGGTTCTCCGGCGCGACGCTCAGGGAGACACCGGTCTTCTCGGAGAGCAGTTCGAGTGCCGGGACCGCGGCGCGGCCGAGGATCTCGATCTCGACCGATTGCTGGAGCCGCGCGTCGGTGTCCGCGACTTGCGGCTGCCACTGCTCCCGGGCCCCCAGGCCGTGTTGGGCGAGTGCTGATCCAGTCGCAAACAGCAGAATGAGCGGCGCAAGCAGGTGTCGCATGGTTCCCCCTTTGGCGGGTGCTGTTAGCGTATTAGACGCGGTTGAAGGGCAGGAAGTTGCGCGCAGTTCTGCCCACAGGTGCAAGATTAGTGGAACTCGATGGAGGCAACTTCGCCAAACGGAACAACTCCGTCCTCTGTCGCCAGGTTGCGGACGCCGATGGCGTGGTGCAACATTCCGTCCCCGGGATAGTTCTCCCGGGAGGCGTCCAGTTCCGCCGCGGCGTCCTCGGCCTTGCCCGAGCGGAGGTGATCGACAATGCTGCGGCGGCGTTCCCTCTCGGTCATGGGTGCCTTTCGACTGTGCGTGGCGGCGCCAGCCCAATGCCCACGTAGATCCGGCCCCGCGATTTACGCCAGCCCAAAGTATAGGCGAGGCAATGCGCGGTCCTGGTCACCTCGAATAGTGTGTCACGCGTTTCTCTCTCTTCGAGGTCGTACAGATTCGAGAAGCGAAGCCGCCACCGCGGATCTAGCTGCCAGGCAAGGTCGCTCAGGAGCTCGCGCCCAGGGCCGCGCTCGTCGAACAGGAACGGCGTCTCGCCCGAGCCGCGGCGCGTGACATGGGTCAGAGAGAGCTGGACCTTCCGGCTGAGGTCGAGGTGTGCGCTGTGCCTGTAGAGTCGGGTCGTGGCCCGGTCGCCCGAGGAGTAGGTGGCCCGACGCCACCCAAAGGCGTGGCTCAGGGCGAGATTCCTCGATGGGCGATAGCGCGGCACAGAAAGCAGGACGCTCCCCGCAGAGCGATCCGCGTGGGTCCATGTCTCCTCCTCTCCGGGCAGCCGCTCGGAATAGCTCCCCCGAAGCCACTCCGCCCGCAGTCGCATGGATCGGCCTACCGCCAGGTCCGGCAGGCGCACCCCATATTCGGGGGCACGGTTGATAATGACGTTGGCGAGGCTGGCTTCGAGGTCATCTGGCGAGAACTCGCGATCGGAAGGGTCCTCACGCCTGATGTAACCTGCCACTAGTTCGACAGGGCCCACCGAACGTAGGAAGCGAAGGTGCCCCCTTATCCCGCGGAAGGTAGTGTATCGGTAGCTGAGATCCGCTGACGTTTGCCCACCCGCCTCGCCGAGGGTGTAACCGATGGACAAATAGGGACCATCGTCGCGGCTGAATCCCGTTACCGGCAGCGGCGTGGCGCCAGGTTCGCCAAGCTGGCCGACAGACACGGAATACCGGGGGAGGGTGAAGAGACTTCGACCTCTATAGGTGACCCTGGCGCGGTCCAGCGTCAGACGTCCGGACTGAGGGGGCCCGCCGGCCTGCGCCTGCTCCGCCGTCAGCGATATGGCGTGCGCCCCAAAGCTGTAGTGCGGCTGCGGCCGGTCACAGGTAGTGAAATAGGCATCGTGGGCGACGACCTCCGAGGGAGAGAAGACCACCTTCTCTCCTCTGATGAAAACGCCCTGCTCCTCGACCCAGGCATTCGTCAGCACCCCGTTCTCCGTGTGGATGTTGTACTGGAGCGACTCCCCTCGAAGGCGGCGTCCCGCCTGCGACAGTTCGAGGTCGCCACTGGCTTCCACTTCGCCGGTCACGGGGTCGGCGACGAACTCGTCGGCGCGGAGGGTGAAGTCCTGATAGGAGAAAGAGGCATTGCCGCGCGCCTCGGTCCGGTTCTGGTCCGGGTAGAAGTCCACGACGTCGGCCTCGAATGCAGCGGTGCCAATGTCTGAGACAGCGCCCGACGCACCAGGGCCAAGGAATACCAGCCCCGAGAGGAGGAGGGCACAGGAGAAACGCCGCACGAAGCGAGAACTCGATGGAGACCGCGGTCTCGGCGACACGATCACGCACCGGCGGCGTGTCCAAGACGCGATTCGAGTACTCCAGCAGGGAATACGATAGCTTGACTGAGGTGGAAGGAGTCAGCCGATACCCGATGCCAACAGACGCAAGGGAAACCGTGTCAAGCGTCTCCAGGCCATGGCCCCTGCGGGCGATCCCTTCGTAGGCCAGGCTGAGCGTGAGGGCCGAGCTGACGTCGTACTCGTAGGCGGTGCGGAGACGAGAAAGCCGCGGGTCCCCTACTGCTGGGTCTGCCGGCCCAGAGGCATCCCGGCCACCGCGCCGGTCGGCCGCGACTGACCGGGCCAGATAGTTGAGCAGGTCTGGGAGGTGATGGTCGCTGGGGAGACTGAGAGCAACTGTCCCCCTGGCAAAGGGGACTCTCATGGAGTCTGCTGGTGCCCCCGCTGGCCCGGTGAAGGCCAGCGCCCCCGGCGGCGCCGCCAGGGCCTCCGCTCGCCAGGCGCGAACGGCGTCCGCATCAGCCAGCGCCCGGAGCGCGGATGAGGCGCGCGACGGGTCGAATTTCAGGGAGTGAAGGTCGCTACTGAACTCATCGGTCAGCCGAAGCAGGCCAGCCGCCGAGCGCGCGATCTCTTCCTCCGACAAGCTGGGACTCAGGCGGAGCGCCCGCGCCGCCGCGCTCAACAGCCCACGCGAGGAGGCGTCGTCTTCCAGCCGGGCAACTGCCTCATCAATGCTGGCAAGTGGCTCCAGGATCGCGATGGCAAACTCGAGGCGCGTAAGTTGGGGCTGACCCGAGAAACTGGTGGCGGGGTCTCGAGAGAGGATGCCCTGCGATGTCAGACTGCTGCACTGCTCATATGACCAGTGACGCGCGGGCACTTCGCGGAAAGAATCTGCCCACAGCG
>JAUVSA010000036.1 GCA_030597345.1 Bacillota bacterium | reverse complement strand
GCACTGGCGGGGCTGGGACTCGTGGAGGTGCGGGTGCGGCGCCCGGGAGTCGCGGTGCTTTCCACGGGCGGCGAGCTTGTGCCACCCAGTCAATCGCCGGCTCCCGGCCAGATTCGCGACATGAATGGCCCCGCGCTATGCGCGGCGGTGCGAGCGGTGGGGGGAAAGCCGATCGATCTCGGCCTCGTCCGGGATGACGCAGACTCGCTGCGGGCGGCGCTTCGCCGCGGCGTGGAGACGGCCGATCTCGTGCTGGTCTCCGGCGGAACATCGGTCGGAATCGAAGACCTGACTCCGGAAGTCATCGACTCCCTCGGCTCGCCTGGGGTGCTGGTGCACGGCCTGGCGCTGAAGCCGGGGAAGCCGGTCGTGGTCGGACTGGTGGGGGAGGTGCCGGTGTTCGGCCTGCCGGGACATCCGACTTCTTGCCTGGTGATCTTTCGCGAGCTGGTTGCGCCCATCATCTGCGCGGCCGCGGGTCTTCCCCGGCCGCGCGGGCCGGCGCTTCGCGCTCGTCTCTCCCGCAATTTCGCTTCCCAGGCCGGACGGGAGGAGTTCCTCCCGGTGCGGCTGGAGGAGCGGGATGGAGAGTGGCATGCCATGCCTCTGATCGGCCCTTCCGCGTTCATCTCTACGCTCGTCGGCGCCGATGGACTGGCGCGCGTGCCGGCGGCCGCGGAGGGCCTTTACGCAGGGGATCTCGTGGAGGTGGAGCCGTTCGAGTGACCGAGGAGCAGCGGGCGAAAGATCGGCCGCGTCGGGAGATCTATCTGCGCAGCATCTCCCTGAAAGAAGCGCGCGCTGCTTGGCGCGAGGTGTGTTCGCGGCTGCACTTGCACGAGCGCCTCGACTCGGAGACGATCTCTACCGAAGAGGCGCTGGGCCGAGTCACGGCCGGGCCTGTTTTCGCCGCGGCCTCATCCCCGCACTATCACGCCGCAGCCATGGACGGCATCGCGGTGCGCGCGGCCGACACCGCCGGGGCCTCGCAGACATCACCGAAGCGACTGCGGGCGGGCGCTGAGGCCATCTACGTGAACACCGGGGATCCTCTGCCCGAGGAGACCGACGCCGTCATCATGATCGAAGATGTCGCGGAGGTGGCGGCGGGCGAGCTCGAGATCATCGCCGCCGCCTCCCCCTGGCAGCACACCCGACTGATCGGCGAAGATGTGGTCGCCACGGAGATTGTCGTTCCGGCGCGACAGCGGCTCCGTCCGGTCGACATCGGGGCTCTTCTCGCCGCAGGCGTGCTCACAGTTGAAGTGCTGCGGCCGCCGCGGGTCGTGATCATCCCCACCGGACAAGAGATCGTCGCGCCCGGTGAGGCCGCGCGGCCGGGCGACGTTCCCGACTTCAACTCCCCGATGATTGCCGCGCTGCTGGCTGAATATGGCACTGACGTCTCTCGTCGTCGGCCGGTTCGCGATGACCCGGATGCCATTCGCCGGGCCATCGAGGAGGCATGTGAGGCGGCGGATCTAGTGATCCCACTGGCGGGGGTCTCCGCCGGCGCGCGGGACTTCACCGCGGAGGCGATCCGGGCCGCCGGCGAGCTGGTGCTGCACGGAGTGGCGATTCGGCCGGGCAAGCCGGTGGCGCTCGGTGTGGTACGAGAGACGCCGGTGGTGGCGCTGCCGGGGTATCCGGTCTCGGCCATGATCTGCTGCGACCTGTTCGTCGTGCCTGCGCTCTGTCACACGCTGGGCCTGCCCCTGCCGGAGCGGAGTAAGGTCGGCGTAACGCTCAGCCGGAAGGTGGTGTCCGCGGCGGGGAGCGAGGAGTTCGTTCGGGTGCGGCTGGGAGAGGTGAACGACCGCCTGGTGGCAGTGCCCAGCGCGCGCGGCGCGGGGCTGGTGGGCACGCTGGCGCGGGCCGACGGGCTGGTGATCATACCGGCGCTGAGCGAGGGCTTCGACAAGGGAGCACAGGTCGAATGCGAGCTGCTCCGCCCCGAGCACGAGGTCCGCAGCACCATTCTGATCACCGGGAGCCACGACGTAGCGCTCGACCTGCTGGCCAGCGAGATTCACGCCTGCGCGGCTGACATCAACGTGGCCTCCACCCATGTTGGGAGCCTCGCGGGCCTGGCAGCGCTCCGCGAAGGATTCTGCCATATGGCCGGCTGCCACCTCCTCGACACAGCGACCGGGGAGTACAACTGGAGCTACGTGAATCAGCTCTTCGGCGAAGAGAGCATCGTTCTCGTCACTCTTGCCCACCGCCAGCAGGGGTTCATTGTCCCGGCTGGCAACCCGAAGAGGATCCACACCTGGGAGGACCTGGCCCGGCCGGGCGTTCGCTTCATCAACCGACAAGCTGGGGCCGGCACGCGCGTGCTCCTGGACAGCCACCTGGCGCGCTTGGGCGTCGGAGCTGACCAGGTCCAGGGCTACCAGCGTGAAGTCTACACTCATCTTGCGGTCGCCTCTATGGTGGAGAACGGGACCGCAGACGTGGGCCTGGGGATCGTGGCCGCCGCGCGCGCCCGCGGCCTCGACTTCGTACCGCTCGCGATGGAGCGATATGACCTCGCAATGCGTCCTGGGACGTGGGATTCGGCTCTCGGCCGCGCCTTCGCAGAGGCCCTGCAGGGCGAGCGCTTTCGGTCGAACCTGGAGGCCCTTGGCGGCTATGATACGGGGCAGACAGGACGGGTGCAGCCTCGGCCTCGATCCTGACCGCCTTCTCACCCTGATCGCCTTCTCACCCCCTGATGCGATCTGCTTGGGACAGGCCGCCGGCTCGAAAGATCTGAGACGATCTCAAATCTCCTCGAACTTATGGAATGGATAGCCTCGAAACGGGGGAAGTCGGGCCAGTGTTTTGGCCCCGGGACTACTCACGACCAGGGGGTGGGTGATGTCCAGCGCGCTGCTATCCAGTCTGTCCGGGCCGGAAAAGGCCGCGGTGTTGGTGCTGTGCCTTGGCTCGGAGGAATCGGCCAGGCTGCTGTCGAGCATGAGCCCACGTGAGGCAGGGCTGCTTGCGGGCCACCTTGCGCAGGCCCGCGAGGTAGACGCGGACACGCGTCGGCGCGTGCTCGAAGAATTCAAGCAAGCGACCTCCGACGCGCAGCCCCGGCGCCTCGACGGCGCCGCGGGGGGTCGTCTCCCGAATACGAACTCGCACTGGGCGGCTGGCCTCTATGCACGGGCGCAGACCGAAACGCTCTCCCAGAGTCCGGGAGCCGCGGCGGAGAAGGAGCCCGATGACGGGGCGGTCGAACTCGTCCGCAGCTATGACTTCAGCAGTCTGGAGCGAGTCCCTCGCAGTGCTCACAGCTCCCGTGCCCCGGCCGCGTCGCTGGACCTCTCTCTGCTGGGAGAGGTGATCGTACCATGTCGGGCCCGGCTTGCCGATCTTCCGCTCGCGCTGGCAGAGCTGGAGGACCTCGCAGTCGGAGATGTGCTCCTGCTCGGCTCCGGCGCCGACACTGGCGTCGAGCTGGTGGCGAGCGACGAATGCCGCTTCCCGTGCCGCCTCTTGACCCAGGGGCAGCGGCGCGCACTGGCGGTGCTGCCACCCCCGGACAAAGGAGCACGCCCATGAGCGCGCAGCGTATTGAGAGACTCGATCGTGAGGGCGGCGGCCCCGGCCCTCCGCCGGCGCCCCCCGCCGAGGGGGCTCCGGCTTCTGACCCGACCGGGAACGAACCGGAGCCAGAAGTCGATCAGCGCGTTCATCAGGCGACTGCCCCGCCCCCGATCGATCCAGGTGCCCTGCGGCGACTTGGGGGAATCGAGGTACGGGCCGCGGTCGAGCTGGGCACAGCGGAGTTGCTGCTGCGGGAACTGGCCGCGCTCGGGCCTGGATCGGTTGTCAGACTGGACCGGACGGTCGGCGAGCCGGCAGAACTCACTGTGAACGGCCGTCTGTTCGCTCGCGGGGAGCTGGTGGTAGTGGGCGATCAGCTGGCGCTGCGCATCACCCAATTGATCGACACGGGCGAAGGACCAGGCGAGCGCACGTAAGGCAGCTGGGAGCTAGAAGCTGTTTCATAACCTCCATCTGAGGTTATGAAACAGCAGCACAAGCCGCCAGGCTCCAGCAGGCGCATTTCATGCCAGCGTCTCTAGCGGACAGCCAGGCGAGTGAGGGTCATGAAATACGCTCTAGACCCCTGCGTTCCCCCAGACCGACAGCAGCGCCTCCGCGGTGGTCCGGATGGCGTCTTCGGCGGGCATCTCATGGAGCTTCGGGAGAAATGGCTCCGGCGTCACCGGGCCGGTGTAGCCGATCGCCTTTAGTCCCTGCAGGAATCGGGCCAGATCTATGACGCCCGATTCTCCTGGAAGTCGTCGCTCGTTATCTATCTGCTCGTCCGGCGCGCGCCCCTCGGTCGCATCGTTGATGTGGACGTCCACCACCAGAGCATCGCTCAGCCTTCGGATGTCGTCCGTGGCGCCGTGCGAGGTGTACCAGTGGAAGGAATCGAAGAGCAGCCCCACGTTGCCGGTCCCAATGGCCCCGCAAAGCTCAAGCATCCCCTCCTGCGTATGGATAAACTCGTGGGCCTTTCCCTGGCGAAGCGTCTTCGGTCCCACGAACTCCAGGCCGAGCCGACACCCGTGCTCCGCGAGGATCTCCGCGCACTCCCGCAGCCGCGTCTTGTGCAGCTCGAAGTTTTCTTCGAAGGTCAGCGTGTCGGAGGAGGGGATGATCCACGTTGAGCACCGAGTCGCCCCGATCTGCTTTGCCGCCTTAGCCAGGTCCGGGAGCCGGGGCAGACCACCTCGATAGGTTGCCTCATCCTGCCGAAAGTCCACCGGCAGTCCCCAGGCCGCTGGCGAGAGCTTGTTCCCCTCCAGGACACATCGTACTGCCTTCGGGTCCTCGCTGGCCGCCCCGATATCTACACTGATTCCTCGGAAGCCTGCTGCCGCGGCCAGCCTAGCGCACTCGTCGAAGGGAAGGCTCACGCCGATCATGCCCGGGTTCAGAGCTGGATACATGGTTACGCCTCCACTTGGTTTCCCATGACTATGGGCTCCGGCCAGTGCCCGTGAGCTTAGCACGCCGCTCGGGCAAGATCAAGGGCCTTTCCCACCGGGAGAGCACTCAAGCCGGGTTGACAAAATGTCTCGGAAATGGTATATATGTCGTGAAAAAGGGTCGATTAGAGATAAATGACACTAGTGGAGGCATGTGAGCGTGTACCTGATGTCAGTGGGAGAGCTTGCTGAGTACCTGGGTGAGAGCAAGCGCACCATCTACCGTTACATTCAGTCCGGCGACTGTCCTCGCTACATTCGTCTGACAGCCCGGAACATCAAGTTCGACAAGCGTGATGTTGATGCATGGCTCGAGTCCAAGAAAATGGACCCAACGAAGGAGGGATCGAAGAGATGAGGCCGTGGCATATCGCAAGATGGGTGCTGCTCGTGATCTTTGCGCTGGCACTGGCGTTGTTCCTCGCCCGCGCGTTCTCAGGGTCGGAGGACACATGGATCAGAGCCGCCGATGGCACATGGGTGGCCCACGGCCGTCCGGCAGGCCCTCCGCCGGCCGCGGACTATCAGCCGCCGTGGCACGAGCGGGTGCTCCCGTGGCTCCTATTCGGCCCTGCCTTCGCAGGCGGTGTGCTGGCGGCGATATTTCTCTCCGCGCGGGCTCCCGCGAACCGAGAAGGCATCGACCGGTCAGTTCGCTTCCTCGGTGCAGTGAGTATCATCACCGCGGTGCTGGCCGGCTGCCTCTCCCTCGCTTTGCTGGCGAGCCTAGCCACGGGACTGGGAGCAGTCTTCGACGACCCGTTTGCCGTCGTGCTGGTGCTGCTCGGGCTGGCCGCTTTCCTCGGGCTCATCGCCGCCCAGGCCCACGGCACGAAGAAGGTGTTGGAGGCCCATTATGACCTCAAGCGCACGGCCGCGCTGCTACAGGATGCTGTTGAGCGGCTCGGGGAGTCACACGCTGGGACTGCCGGCCGCGGAGCGGGCCAGAAATCGCCGGGAGGCGAGTCCGGCGGTGCGCTCGGGCCTGCTATCTGAGTGAAAGGAAAGCCCCGAATCTGCCGGTCGGCCTCCCCAGCTTCCGCTCCGAGTAGAACTCCTCCGCCTGACAGGCGGTGCAGATTCCGGCCGCCTCAATATTCTCCGGCGGGATGCCAGCGGCGACGAGATGCCCGCGGTTGGCCCGAACCAGATCGACGTACCAGCGCCCCTCGCGTTCTTGCGCCAGCGGCTCCTCGCGGGCAGATTCCCCCTCAAGGGCCTTCACCACATCGGCGCCGACGCGGTAGCAGCAACTCCCTATGGCAGGGCCGACCCCAACAAGCAGCGCGTCGGCGCGGCTGCCACATTCCTCCTCCAAGAGCCGCACGGCCTTCGCGGCAATTGCCGCTGCCGTCCCCCGCCAGCCCGCGTGGACTGCGGCCCCCACATGCCTTTCGGGATCGTAGATAAGGAGCGGAATGCAGTCGGCCACCAGTACCGCGATCGTCATCCCTGGGCGGTTCGCAGCCAGGCCGTCTGTCTCCGGGATACCCTCTTCGAATCGCTCCCGGCCCGCGCCCGGCTCGTGGTCGGCCACCAGGTGGATCGCGTCACCGTGCACCTGCCGGGCAAACGTACACTTCTCGAAATCAACACCGAGAGCACGAGAGACGCGCCGGCGGTTCTCCACGACCCGCTCGGCGTCGTCCCCCACGTGCAGGCCGAGATTGAGCTGTGCGTAGGGCCCCTCGCTCACACCGCCATGCCGGCCAGTCACGCCGTGGACGAGACGCTCGCACTGAGACAGCCGCTCGAACTGCCATATGGCTATGGAATCAGCTGCTTTGCGCTTCAGCCTGTGTCCAGTCTTTTGGAAGTGCCATCGCGTTCGCCCGGTAGTCGGCGGGGGCGCATATCCTCTCTGCGTGCCGCGCCTGGGTGATGTGGCCGCCTCTGGCAGGACCTCGGTCGATTCGAACACTAGCATAGTGGCCGGCCCGAAGGCAAGGTGGAGACGAGGTGGCGCGCGATCCGGATTTGCCTGTCACTCGTCAACTGTATCCCTTGGGGTCGACCTCCGGAGAGCGACCAGCCGTCAGCTTCCCTGCAGGTATCTGATCTGTGCGCGAGGAAGAGCGGGCGGCATAGGGGGAGGTATCTCGCATGGAGAACAGACCCCGTCTGTGGCGAGGATTTCTCCTCGGAATGATATTGCTCCCGCTGAACACGCTCTGGGTGTTCTACCTGGAGTCCATCGGCGGCGACGGCCCCTACGTCTCCACCATCTCCCTCTTCTTCAACGTCATCTTCATCATGGTCTTCGTGGCTCTCGCGAACGCTGCCGTTCGCAGGGCAAGCCCCGCGCTTGCGCTCAACCGCGGGGAACTCATCATCGTCTACGTGATGCTCACCATCAGCACCTCGATCATGAGCCACGACATGCTCCAGGTGCTGATCCCCATCATGACCACCGGGTACTGGTTCGCCACCCCTCAGAACCACTGGGACCAGATGCTCGATGCCACCACCCCGGGCTGGCTCCTCATCTCAGACCAGGACATCCTCTACGGCTATTGGAACGGTGCCACGACGCTCTATCAATCGCGCGTGCTGGAGGCCTGGCTGTCCCCGGTCCTTTGGTGGATTGGCTTCGTCTTCGTTCTCGTGTTCGTCCTTATCTGCCTCTCCGTCGTCTTTCGCCCGGTATGGTCGGATCGTGAGCGCCTGACGTTCCCCATCATCCAGCTTCCGCTCGAGCTCACCAATCCGAGGACCTCCCTTCTGAGAAATCCTCTCATGTGGATTGGCTTTGGAATCGCGGGTCTCGTCGACCTCATCAACGGATTGAACTATATCTACCCCTCGGTTCCGTCCATACCCCTGTACCTCGACCTCGGCGCCGCCATCCACAACGACCCCTGGACCGGTATCGGGTGGCTGCCGGTGACGTTCAATCCCTCCGTCGTCGGGCTCGCGTTTCTCATGCCGCTCGACCTGCTCTTCTCGTGCACGTTCTTCTTCTTCTACCGGAAAGGAATGTTCGTGGTCGCCAAGGCGACGGGGCTGAGCGAAGGCTACGGCTGGGGCGTGAGTGAGGCCATCTTCCCCTATTCCAATGAGCAGATGTTCGGCGGCTTCATCGCCATCGCGTTGGGCTCCGCGATCATCGGCCGGCAGTACTTCCGGCAGGTATGGCTGCGGATCCTCGGCCGACCATCCGAGGTCGACGATTCTCGCGAGGGCCTGAGCTTCCGCGCCGCCTTGCTGGGGTCTATCGTCGGGGTAGGGATGCTGGTAGCCTTCGCCGTTCACACTGGAATGGCGCCGGCCATGGCCATTGCCTTCTTTGCGATCTACTTCCTGCTCGCCGTTGCCGTCGCCCGGGTCCGCGCCGAGTTCGGCTCCCCCGTGCACGACTTCCACTTCGCCGGACCCGACCGCACCCTCGCCGTTGTGCTCGGCACGATGAACATCCGCCAGCACGACCTGGGGATGTTCCAGCAGTTCTACTGGTTCAACCGCGCCTACCGCAGCCATCCCGTCGCAAGCACTATCGAGGGCCTCCAGATGAGCGCCCGCGGCGGCTCGTCAGGCCGCGCTATGAGCGCGGCTATCCTGCTCGCCGTGCTCGCCACAGCAGTCACTGGATTCTGGGCCTGGCTCCACTACGCGTACAAGGAGGGGGCCGCTTCGGCATGGGGCTATGGCGCGGATTGGTTTGGTGGGGAGGCGTGCGCCCGCGTTCAGTCCTGGGTAGGAGACCCTAAGGCTGCCAACTTTGCCGCAGCCATCGCCATGGTCGTTGGCTTCGGCATCTCGCTCCTGCTGGCGGCGGCCAGGACCCGCTTCGTCGGCTTTCCCCTCCATCCGGTTGCCTATGCGCTCTCCGCGAGCTGGTCCATCCACCTCGTCTGGATGCCGATGCTCATTGCCTGGCTGGTCAAGCTGTTGGTGCTGCGCTACGGCGGCCTCCGGTTCTACCGCCGAGTGCTGCCCTTCTTCCTCGGGCTCATCATCGGGGAGTCCATCGTGGGCTGCTCCTGGTCGCTCATCGGTCTCATCTTCAACGTCCCCAGCTACAACTTCTTCGGCTTCTGAGCGTCCCGCAGTGCTGCCGCGTCGCTAGGCGCAACCGCCACTGCCCAGCGCGCGGTGGAGCGCCACTGCGGCGAGTATGAACCAGGAGCAGTTTGGCAGCCAGGTCTCGTTCGTCCACCAGTCGGCGTCCACTCCGCGCCATTCGGCCTCCTCTGCCGGCGACCGAATGTCGAGGTAGGGGAAGTCCCAGGGATAGGGGGGCCCGGGGCGGCCGGGACCTGGCTCGCCCATGGACACGAAGCCGTTGACAACGCCTCCCGGCTGCTCGCCGATTCGATGCTCCGGGTAGTGCGACAGCCCTGTGTGGTAGACGCCGAGCTGCTTGTGACCGACACCGCACACCAGGCTGGTTCCCCTTGGGTTGCGCCCCAACACCCACTGCATCTGCCGTTCGGCCAGCGACAGCAACTGAGGTCGTCCGAGCTCACGGGCCGCCCGGCACGCAACGACCGCCAGCGATAGCAGCGCGCAGTTGTACCCGTGGAACATGTGGACGAAGTTGGCCGGGTCCGGAGCGAAGGTCCATTCCGTCATCTGGCCGAAGGGGCCTCGCTCGCAGAGCGCCTCGGCCAGATCCATCGTCAGGGCCAGGGCCCGTCTCGACGGGTCTGCCTGCGGACCGTCGGGGAAGAGGTCGAGGTAGTCCAGGAGGGCATGAAGATAGGTGAAGGGAGCGGGGATGTAGTCGAGGCCGCAGGCCTCGTGGGAGATGGCGTAGGGGGCCCCGTCCGGCGACAGATAGGGGAGTCGGGCCCGTTGCTCCCGGGGCACGGCCAGCACCTGGGCGCGGTAGTCGGCCGCGTCCTTTGGGAACGGGAAGACACCCTCCGGCTTCTGCTGGGCCAGTATCCGAGAGACGCGGCTCTCCAGGTCGAGACGGACTTCCTCCTCGGCTCGGTGACGGTAGAGGGAGGCCGAAAGGAGCGCGAAGGCCGCGTGCCAGCGCAGGTACTCAGCGTCCACGGGCTCATCGAGATGATGGTGGTCCCAGGTAGTGCGCGCCGAGTTCAAGCAAGCGTGAGATAGATCCGCGTCATACTCCCGAACCGCAACGCCGAGGTCGGCCAGAGAGCTGGCGACCAAGGCGGACGTGAAGACAGGTCCGTAAGTCGGGATGTCGCATATGCGCTCGCGAGGAGGGGGGAGGGCTCGCTCGTCGCCGGTGTTGGGGAGATTGTCGGTTTCCTCGTGGATGGGCCCACTGACCCAGCCGAACCGAGAGATCACACCGAGAGGGAACAGGCCGTCTTCGCTCATTGTCCTGAGCACAAAGCGAGCCTCCCAGGCGGCCTCTGCCAAGGGGTCCGGGAGGGACTCGCCGAGGCCCCGCAGGTCCTCCTTCTGGATGCTCTGAAGCCGAGACAATGCCCACAGCGCGGTATAGCACCAGCAGATGTACTTGTGATTGTCTCCTGCGTCATGCCACCCGCCCGTGAGGTCGGCCTCCCCTGTTATCGTCCACTCTCCTCCCGGCCCGAGTGGACGATTGTGGCTGGAGCCGAGCAGCGCGTCATCGAGATGGCAGGCTTTGTGCCAGCCGGGCACCTCTACGCCGCAGCGCTGAGTTCGATACCAGCCGAGGGTCAAGTTGGAAAGACGCAGATAGAGATCGGGGTCGATCTTGAACTCCGGTGACGTGGCCTCCCGCCCATCTTCCAGGATCGCCCGCACTCGGTAGGTTCCGGCGTCCTTGAGTGGGGTGAGGTCGGCCGACCAGTACTCCCGCCCCCATATGTACTCTCCCCAGCGCCGGAGGATTCCGGAGAAGACCACCCGGCCTCCAGAGACGACTTCGAACCGTCCGCGCGAGGCCCTGTCTCGAACCGCAACGACCACCACCTTGGTGCTGTTGGGATGATATCCGGCCGGCAGCACGATCTCTATTGGAGCGGCGCCAAGCCCATCAAGATAGGGAGCGCCGAAGTCAGTCTTCTCCTCGCCCAGGCCTTCGAGCACAACCTGCACGCGGTTTGCCGCGCGCGGGCTGACCCCGTCCACCGACAGGCGGCGCCAGTCCTCGGCCCTGACCTCATCCGACCAGACACTGGCGATCTCGGCCAGTTGGTCCAACCGCGGCGCATCTTCCGGGGAATCCCAGGTCTCTCGCTCCCTCGACCCCGGCCCCCCCGCGCCCTTCAACGGCCTCCCTTCTCTCACCCAGATCAATCCTATCCGGCCCCGCCCCTTGACATCGCACTCCAACACATAGGGATGATCCGGCTCGATGTGGCGCGGGGCGCTCTTCCAGCGTCCGGCGCGGGCCAGCGTCAGCGTGAAGGGCGATCTCCCGCCGATCCCGGGAACGCGAAGCTCGTTCCCCTCCACCCCACTGGGCTCGACCTGCCAGAGCGACTCATCCCCCCAACACAGATTCACCGTCTCGCTGCGGAGTCCATCCACCTTCCCGCTCCTAAGTCCATGCTGCCCGACCATTCCTCGTGCCCGCTGCCAGGTCCTCCCACCGGCGCCCCGCAAAGAGCCGTTGACGCGGCATGCACCGCCGTTCGTGCAGGTTGACCACGGCTGCTCGGAGAATGCCGGTAGTTGCTGATCACCCCTCGAGCCGACCCGGGAGGGTACTGCATGCAGCCCCACGATCTCCTTGCCGGAGTGGATGTAGGAGGAACCAAGATTGCCGTCGGGCTGGTCGAACAGGGCGGCCGCGTCCTTGCCTGCCGCCGTGCGAACACGGCCCCCGAGGGCGGCGCCCAAGTCATCTCCCAGATCATCGATCTGATGGAGCGCGTCCTGCGCGATGTCAGCGCATACAGGGAGGCCGTCGCCGCAATCGGTGTCGCTGTGCCGGCAGTGATTGACCGGAGGCGCGGCTTCGTGCTGTGGGCGCCCAACATTCCCGGGTG
>JAUVSA010000031.1 GCA_030597345.1 Bacillota bacterium | reverse complement strand
GGAAGAACGAGACACCGATGTTCGCATGGCCGGCCGTCGAGATGGTCTGCTCGATGCTGTCCGCGTGGCGCAGCCGAACACTGTGGGTCCCGTTCCTCGGGCTCTTCTTATACCAGTCGGGCGACCCGCTCAGGGTCCAACCTGTGAGCCCTGTTTCGAAGTCGTCGGAGAACAGCACGGTTCCCTGACCGAAGGCACTGCTGGTTGACACCAGGAGCGCCAAGGCCACTGCCGCTATGGTGACGAGCCGGACTAGGGTCACTCCCCTCGAGGAACGACCGGGCCGCCGGCCTGTGATCTGGATCCCCTTGTTGCAGCCCATCATCTTATCTCCCCGTCTGGCCCCGCAGCAGCGTCTGTTGCTGCCGCTCGCGCCTAGCAGGGCCGTTTTCAGTGGCGGTGGATCCCGCCGCAACACTCGAAGCCCAAAAGCGTAGCGCATGATTGCACACAGAGGGGTAGGGGTGGGCGTCCGCGCGCGCACGAAGTCGCATCGCGCAGACAAGTGCGAGAGCTGCGCAGAGCCCTGTTCGCTCCTGCGTATCCATCGTGCCACCTGTACCCACTCGCACGCTCTTTTCTCTCACGATGTTCGTCCCTTAACGTAATGAGCGACTCCCAAAACGCGAAAAGACCCGTTCCAGAGAGGCCTTTAGGTCTCTCTGGAACGGGTCTGTGCAGTCTCTTACAAGAGTGCAACAGCCGTGGACCTAGCGGGTCAGCTCATCGCTGCCTGCGCCCCACGCCATTGGGGCAGCCGCCACAAAATGCTCCTTCGGCAGCCTGGCTGTCCTAGTCCGCCGAGGCGGACCGTAGACCCACAGCTTTGCGTCCCCGTCTTTCGACGGGTTTGCCCTTGTCGGGATGCTCTGAGTTCTCAAAAAGCCAGCGACCGCAGGTCCGCTCCGTGCGGTCCTGGGTCGCTCCTGGTGTTGTTGTTCCACGTCCGGGTCGGTCTTTGAGGGCGTCCTGCAAACAGGACGTCGCAAAATCACGCCAACCCGCATCAGCGCATCAGAGCGCCGTTCGGGGAGTGACCAGGACGCCAGTGCGCCGATGGTTGCCGTCTATCGTTCCAGCCTGAGGACGTTCGCCATCGTGTTGCCGAAAACCGCCTCTTGCAGATCCTGCCGCAGACCGATGGCGTCCATGGTCCGCTGGTAGTCGTTTACCACATCCTCGATGTACTCTATCGCCACGTCCGACCCGAATACCACCTTCTCCCAAGCATGCCGTCCCTCCGGGTCCCGGTACTGCCCCTCCTCCGTCCACCATAGGATCGAGCGGAAGAACTCCGGCGGCCGCTTCTTCAGACTTGACCCGCTCAGGTCGAAGTAGAGGTTGGGGTTCCAACGACAAGACATTCCCGCCTCATCGTACCAGGGATTGCCCAAGTGTGCCCCGATGATGTTGAGGGAAGGAAACGCGCGCGCGATGGTGTCCAGGTAGATCGGCCGGTGCCGGTCGTTGTTGACATCGTATTCTCTGTCCTGCGGCGTTCGCGCGACGATCCCGAGGTGGAACAGGCAGACCAGCCCCAGCTCCTCGGCTCTCTGGTAGATGGGGTAGAATGCATGGTCATCGTACCTCGACCGCGGCCGGATAAGCTTCAGCCCTCGGAACCCCCTGTCGTGTAGCTCCTGCACGGCCTCTGGCCCCCGTTCCCCCAGGGGGAGATACCCGAACCCGAGTATCACGTCTGGATACTTCTCCATCGCCTTCGCAACGGCGTCGTTGGCCTCTCCATGCACCGACCAGTCCGCTCCGTTGAGACACACCTTGTCGAAGCCCAACCTCGTCTCTTCCTCGACCAAGCGGTCCACATATCCCTCTTCAGGACTGTAATGAACGTGCGCGTCGATCCTCATAGCACTAGCCTCCAGGCGCCCCCGACTTTCGCCGGGTTTGTACCCCGCAGAAACTGGTCGGGGAATGAGTTTACCCCCGACTACACGCCAGATTCGGAAGGAATACCTTTGCTCCTGCTTTCCGCCACACCCCCCAGCTGCTTCGTCCGGTAGATACAAGGCTGAGCACGTCAGTGGCGCCGCTGCCAGGATGCCCGAACTGGCATTCTGGTGGGGACAACTCAGCTACGGGGAGGCCGAACTGGCATTCTGGCGCCCGTCAGCGGTGCGGGCTAGTTCTCGCGGACGGCAGGGACAGACGGCCGAACCAGCCGCCCAGGGGAGATGAAGAAGGCCGGGGTGGAGGCGGCTACAACCGCGAGCCAGTCGAGCATGCTGAGCGACTCCACCTTCAACAGCACCTGTGCGAAGGGCAGTTGCGTCACTGCTATCTGCATAAGCGCTGCCGCCAACACGGCCCCAACCAGGTAACGGTTCGGGAAGCCGATGCGGAACACAGAATGCGTGTCAGACTGACAGTTGAATGCCAGCAGCAACTCGAAGAGTACTGCCGTACACAGAGCGAGGGTTCTGGCTCTTTCAACTCCCCCGGTGTGCATCCCCCAGGCATACACCAACAGCGTGCCCGCGGTCATGAGCAGAGCGGAGACAATCAGGAAGGGCAGCATTGTCCGAAGCATGTTCTCGTGAGGGTCGCGGGGCCTGCGCTGCATCACGCCCCTCTCGGCAGGACTGAGGCCCAGTGCCAGTGCCGGGAGGCCATCGGTCACCACGTTGATCCACAGGATGTGGATGGGCAGCAGGGGGACCGGCCAGCTGAGGAGCCAGGCAATGCAGATTACCAGAATCTCGTCGAAGTTTGCCGACAGCAGCAGGCGCACGAACTTGCGGAGGTTATCGTAGACGACACGGCCCTCTGCTACCGCCGCGACGATGGTCGAGAAGTTGTCGTCGGCGAGGACCATATCGGCGGCCTCGCGCGTGACGTCGGAGCCCTTCTCTCCCATGGCGATGCCGATGTGGGCCTGTTTGAGGGCCGGCGCGTCGTTCACACCGTCACCGGTCATGGCAACGATGTACCCGCGCGACTTGAGTTCGAGAAGGATGCGGACCTTGTGGACAGGCGATACTCGCGCGTAGATGGCCACCTCATCGACGACCTTCGCCAGTTCGTCATCGCTCATGCTGTCGAGCTCAGCGCCCGTGAGCGCGCGACCCTCGGCTCCCGGCAGTCCGATCTGCCGCGCGACGGCGACCGCGGTCAGTGGGTGGTCGCCGGTGATCATGATCACACGGATGCCGGCCTGTCGGCACATCTGCAAGGCTGGTCCCACCTCTGGTTTGGGTGGGTCGATCATGCCCACAAGCCCGACTAAGATAAGGTCGGCCTCGATTTCGCCCGGGGGTTTGGAGACGACGGAACTGTCTCGCTCCGAGTAGGCTATTGCCAACACGCGAAGCGCCGCCCCGGCCATGGAGCGCCCGGCCGCGCGGATATCGCGCCGGTCCTCCTCGGTCATCGCGCGAGGGCCACCTCCATCGAGCACCTGCGCGCAGAGAGGGAGGACCATCTCGGGAGCCCCTTTCGTGCACACCAGCACATGCTCTCCCTGCGTCTTGTGCACTGTGGTCATGCGCTTGCGCTCAGAGTCAAAGGGAATCTCACCCACGCGGGGATGTTGCCCTTCGACGTCTTCCTTGGTCAGACCGGCTTTCGCGGCCAGCACTAAGAGCGCGCCCTCGGTGGGATCGCCGTTCACGCGCCAGCCGATGTCATCGTGGACCAGGGTAGAGTCATTGCACAGGACCGCCGCGGTCAGCAGTGTTGCCACGATCGCGTCATCGCCGCGTTGCACCGTCCGGCCGTTTTCCAGCAGCTCCCCTTCCGGAGAGTACCCGGTGCCGGTAACCAAGAGTCGTCTTCCCGACAGGGCAATCTCAGAGATCGTCATCTCATTCCTGGTGATGGTGCCGGTCTTGTCGGAGCAGATGCAGTTGGTGCAGCCAAGGGTCTCCACGGCGGACAGCCTTTTCACGATCGCCTGTCGACGAGCCATCCTCTGCAGGCCGAGGCTGAGGGCGAGGGTGACCGCGGTGGGCAGGCCCTCGGGTATCGCCGAGACCGCAAGGCTCATGGTGGTCATCAACAGGTCCTGCAGGTCGCGCCCCAGCACAAGGCCCACCACGAACAGCGCCGCGCACGCCATGACGATCACCGCGGTCATCCATTTGGCGAGCCGCTCCAACCTGATCTGGAGAGGGGTGGGCCTCTCGGGAGCGGCCTGGACCTGCTCGGCGATGTGCCCCATCTCCGTCGCCATGCCCGTCGCGACCACCAGGCCGCCTCCCCGACCACGGACGACTATGCACCCGGTGTAGGCCATGTTCTCGCGATCGGCGAGCTGAGCATCCAAGGGGAGCGGGTCCGTATGTTTTGCGGAGGGGACGGACTCGCCGGAGAGCATGGCCTCGTCGATCATCAGATTGGCCGTCTCGGTCAGTCGAACGTCGGCAGGGACTCGGTCGCCGGCTTCGAGGAGGACGAGATCGCCGGGCACCAACTCTCGGGCGACGATGTCGACCTTTACTCCGTCTCGCATCACGTTCGCCCGGGCCGCCGTCATCCGCTTCAGCGCGCGGACGGCCTGTTCGGCGCGGTACTCCTGGAAGAATCCCAGCCCGGCGTTAATGAGAATGATGGCGGCGATCACGCCAGCGTCGAGCGTTTCGCCCAGCCACAGGGAAATGCCGACGGCCCCTACCAGCACGAAGACGAGGAAGCTCTTGAACTGCTTGAGGAAGATCGTTAGCGGCCCTTCACGGTCCCTCTCCTGAAGCTCGTTCGGGCCAACCCGTGCCAGTCTCGCCGCGGCCTCCGCTGAAGATAGCCCCTGGGCGCGGACAGCCAGCGCCTCCATGGCTTCTGTCCCCGTGCGGGTATGCCAATCGCAGGCGGGAGCGGGGAACTTGCCTCGGGCTCTCTCAGACTGTCTGACCTCGTTGCTCATCTATCGGCCGCTCCTGTTTTCATACCACTGACCTAAGTCCTTGCGCAGCAACATGCAGTGCGAAGACTCCCGCGACCTCTCGCATGGGGGCATCAACGGCCTCACGTTTCGTGTGAAGGGAAAGACGGTTTTCCGAATCCAAGCGACGAGCCAGGCGATGATGGCGCACGCCGGAAGAGTCAACATCCAGGCCGCCACCCCGAGTTATCTGATTTGCCAGACAGCAGTCTTCGAGAGGAGCAGACAAGGCCCCATCAACCCGGCCGGGAGAAAGCGATCACCATGAATGCCGCATATGCTACTACCGCGATCACTCCCCATGTCCTTCCAACCCCCTTCTCCCGCAGGAGCAGCGGCAGCATCAAGAAAGCAAAGAACAGCATGACGGGAAACTCATACTTCAAAGTCTCGGGCGCAACAGAAAGCGGCGCTATCAACGACACCGTTCCAGCAACCATGCCTATGTTGAAAACATTGCTGCCAATGATGTTGCCAACGGCAATCTCTCTCTCCCCCTTCCAAGCTCCGATCACAGTCGTCGCCATCTCTGGCAGCGAGGTGCCAACGGCCACCACCGTGGCTCCGATTATGAACTCAGGGACCCCGAACACACTCAGGATCTGCACGGAAGAGTCGACAAGGAGCTTCGAGCCCACCGTAAGGCCGACTATGCCAAGAAGGATGAGAATCAGGGCGCGAGGCAGCTTCGACTTGTCAGGGACATCCTCTTCGGGGCGAGATCGCTTATCTCGATTCTGCCGCGAGAGGGTGCTCGTATAGACGATAAACGCGATAAGACCCATAACAAGTATCGCCCCCTCGATCCTTCCAATAATCCCTCCGGTAAGGGCGGCGCCGAACAGGGCAAGAGATAGAACAATCATCGCCGGATACTCAACAACCAGGTTGCGCCTGGAAACGGCGATAGGCGCTACCAGAGCGGCCACGGCCAGCGCAAGCCCAACGTTGGCTATATTGCTCCCCACCACATTCCCCAGCGCGATGTCCGTCTTGCCCATGAGCACCGCAACAAGGCTGACCACAAACTCGGGGGCGGAAGTGCCGAAGGCCACTACCGTCATGCCGATGACCATCTTTCTGATTCCAAGGCACCTCGCCGTGAACGAGGCGCTATTCACTACAAGTGACCCCGAGAAGAAGGTCACAGCTATCGCGACAATCAGAAGAAGGAAGTGGACTAGCATGCTTTAGTATCAGTTTGCCGGCAGCGCAGGTCCAGTCGAACAGTGGGCCGGGACGCCCACGTCTCAACACGGGTGTGAAGCTCGGCCGGAACGCGATCGGACAGTGAAGCCAGAACTCTTTCCTCAAGGACGGAATGGATCCGGTTGCAGTTCCCCCGCCAGAGGGGCCCGGTCCCGTAGTGTACCAGAAATCGTCTGCGACCGCTTCTGACGTCACTCATGCATGTCCATGCCCTGTGAAGCGGGCATGGGATGCTCTCGCCTGACTTCGCCCAGGGGACAGCGGAGAGTACCCCCTATTCAGGCCTTCACGACGGAGCGCGGCGTGGGCGCCCTCTATTCCTCCCTAAGGTCTGTCCGTTTCGAGCACCCGTTGGCACTCGGCAGGAGGAGACCGTTTTGTGATAATCCGACATACCTTCTCAGTTACCATCTGGAGCCCCTACTTGACTCGTCATAGGATCGCGCTGATTTGTGGAATAGCACCACCGGCCTGCAGCATCGGACTTAGGTCTGCTACGGAGGAGCCTGAAATGCGTCTTCATCGGCATCAGATTGGCAGAGTCAGTCGCTGGCATTCAGTTCGCGCGCGCCATGGGAGTGTCTGGGACTGGTGTGCTCATCGCGAAGAGGTAGTCCGTCACCTCGGACGGCAACGTCGCGGATCCCTGTCAACTCGTACCAGCAGCGGCCTGAGGCTTCAGGCCGCGAACTGAGCCACGCGATCGCAAGGGAGTAGAGGATATGCTCTGTTGGTGGTGTGCCACGATGTCCTATTGGACTGCCGTTGGGCTGCTAGGGGTGCTATTCAGCGTACCTCTCATTGCTAGGGTCCGCGGGGGCCAGGGCGGGCGGCTGACTCTCCGTGGCCACGCCGGTCATCCGGTTCCCTAGCCTTGCCCACACTTCGCTGCTCCGGCTTGTTGCTGCGTGTCTCTGGACGGGTCTCCGTCGCGCCTGCTCTCCCGCCAGTCCCCGACCCCATCAATCCTGTTTGTCAGCTCCCGGATTTCCTTGTCCCATCTGGCCGATTGTGCTAGTATACGATCGACGACTCGGAGAGGTGGCCGAGTGGCTGAAGGCATCCGCCTGCTAAGCGGTTACAGGGTCAAAAGCTCTGTCCCGGGTTCGAATCCCGGCCTCTCCGCCGCCTCTGTATCCCTTGGGGCCCCGAAGCCGCGTTCCACACTTGTGTTGCCGGGGGCGCCCAAGTCCCCCTCACCGGCTCCGGTTGCCACTGCTCACCGTTTGTGGTAACATACTAGTAGTGGTATAGGCAGGATCTGCTCCGGTGGAATCGCTTGTCTATGTGAATGGGAACTTCGTGCCCCGCTCTGAGGCCAAGGTCTCTGTGTTCGACCGAGGTTACCTCTACGGGGATGGGGTATTCGAGGGGATTCGCGGATACGACGGGCGCGTTTTCCGGCTCGACCAGCACCTGGAGAGACTCTACCGCGGAGCCAAGGCAATTGCCCTCGAGGTCCCGCTTACGCCGGAGGAACTCAGGGATGTCATCCTCGAGACCGTGCGGCGTAATGCCCTCCGCGACTGCTACGTGAGGGCCGTCCTGAGTCGGGGCGAAGGTGACCTGGGACTTGACCCACGGAACTGCCATTTTCCGGCCACTGTAGTGGTGATTGCTGACACTATTGCGCTCTATCCCAAGGAGGTTTATGAGGATGGGCTGGAGGTCATCGCTTGTGTCACTCGACGCAACATGCCTACAGCCATTGACCCGCAGATCAAGTCCCTGAACTACCTCAACAATATCCTTGCTCGGATCGAGGTAAGCCGCGCCGGAGCCCACGAAGGTTTGATGCTCAATCAACAGGGGTACGTGGCCGAAGCGACGGGCGACAACGTCTTCATCTGGCGCGAGCAGCGCCTGATGACGCCGCCCGCGCACGCGGGGCTTTTGGATGGCATAACCCGGCAGGTAGTTCTGGAGCTGGCGGAAGAAATGGACCTCCCCGTGCGGGAGGAAATGTTCACACTCTACCAAGTGTACTCGGCGGACGAGTGCTTCTTGACCGGGACCGCGGCCGAGATTGTCCCCGTGTCCAGAGTCGACGGACGGGTAATCGGGGACGGCAAGCCGGGACCCATCACCAAGCGCCTGACGGCGCGCTTCAAGGAGGTGACCGTCACCGAGGGCGTTCCAGTCGGGTGACCGGACGCAGGAGCGCTCCGTCAGCGGCTATTGCCGCGGCGGACGCCGTGCGAGGTGCCGGGGCCGTTAGCTCGCGCCCCGAGAGGAGGTAAAGATGGCGGACGGCGAGATTCTGCAACGCTTCACTCCGCCTGCCATCCGCGTCGTTCAATACGCAAAGGAAGAGGCGCGGCGCTTTCGGGGTAACACTGTCGGTACCGAGCATGTGCTGCTCGGCTTGATCCGGGAGCAAGACGGCGTGGCGGCTCGCGTGCTCGAGCGACTCGGCGTAAGCCTGGGCCGAGCCCAGAACGAGATTCGCCGCCAGATGGAGATGATGGACACCCGCGCCCCCGGACAGGGCTCCCGCAGCTGGAGCCCCGGCGCGCGGCGGGTCCTCGAGCTCGCCCTCGACGAGGCGAGGGAGCTCAACCCGAAGCTAGGCCTGCCAGACTTCGTCGACGCGGAACACCTTCTTCTCGGCCTCGTGCGCGGGGCCGATAGCACGGCCGTACGCGTGCTGCGTGCTCTCGGCGTGGATCTCGAGCAGGTTCGCAGGGAGGTCATCAAGCTACTGGGGGGCGCGGCAGCCGTGGCGCCCACCGCACGCTCCCGCTCCACCAGCCCGGTGCTCGACGCCTTCGGCCGCGACCTCACTAAGCTTGCCACCGAAGACAAGCTCGACCCAGTCATCGGACGCCGCAAGGAAATCCAGCGCGTCGTCCAGATCCTCAGCCGGCGCACCAAGAACAACCCTTGCCTGATAGGGGAGCCCGGCGTGGGCAAGACCGCTATCGCAGAGGGCCTCGCCCAACGTATCATCAAGAAGGATGTGCCAGAGCCCCTACATGGCAAGCGAGTGATCGCCCTCGACCTCGCCGGTCTGGTCGCCGGCACCAAGTATCGCGGCGAGTTCGAGGAGCGCATGAAGCGCGTCACGGACGAAATCCGCAAAGCCAACGGCGAAATCATCCTCTTCATCGATGAGCTGCATACTCTCATTGGCGCCGGCGCCGCAGAGGGCGCCATTGATGCCTCGAACATCCTCAAGCCGGCCCTGGCGCGCGGCGAGCTGCAGTGCATCGGCGCCACCACCCTGACTGAGTTTCGGAAGCACGTCGAGAAAGACCCGTCCCTCGAGCGCCGTTTCCAGCCCGTCAGAGTGGAGCAGCCCACTGTCGATGAAACCATTGATATCCTCAAGGGACTTCGCGCTCGCTACGAGGCCCACCACCGGGTGCAGATCGACGACTCAGCGCTCATCAGTTCCGCGCGTCTCTCGGCACGCTATATACCGGATAGGTTCCTGCCCGACAAGGCGATCGACGTCATGGACGAAGCGGCGTCCCGGGTGAGTCTTCAGATAAGCGAACCACCGGAGGAGATAAAGCGCGTTCGCGAGAAACTCGAAGAAGTCTCCCGCGAGCTACAGAAGGTTGTCAGCGTCAGCCCACTCGAACGAAACGAAGCCGACTACCACCGAGGCTCCCAGCTCCGGGATGAGCGCCACCGGCTGCGAGAGGAACTGGCCGCACTGGAGGAGAGTTGGCGCCAGGAGCGTGCCGAGGCGCGGGACGTCGTCAGGGAGGATGACATTGCCCACGTTGTCTCAGTCTGGACCGGCGTGCCAGTATACCGCCTTGCAGAGGGAGAGACCGAGAAGCTGCGCCACATGGAGGAGATCATCCACAGACGCATCGTAGGCCAGGAGGAAGGGGTGCGCGCCGTCGCACGCGCCGTCCGGCGCAGCCGCGCCGGCATCAAGGATCCGCGCCGTCCCGTGGGATCGTTTCTCTTCCTGGGGCCCACTGGAGTTGGGAAGACGGAGCTGGCCCGCGTTCTGGCCGAGTTCCTGTTCGACAGCGAAGATGCAATAGTCCGCATCGACATGTCGGAGTACCGCGAGCGCCACACAGTCTCCCGCCTTATCGGCGCGCCGCCTGGCTACGTCGGCTATGAAGAAGGCGGGCAGCTCACCGAGGCTGTCCGGCGGCGGCCCTACTGCGTCGTCTTGCTCGACGAAGTGGAGAAGGCCCATCCCGAAGTCTTCAACATACTGCTCCAGGTAATGGAAGACGGACGCCTCACTGACTCCCAAGCCCACGTGGTGGACTTCCGCAACGCCGTCATCATCATGACCAGCAACGTCGGAACCAGCTCCGTCGACCTGGGAGTCGGCATGGGCATCAGGCCCGACGGCGCCGAGCGTGATGCCGACTCGTATGAGCGCATGAAGACGGTCGTCCTTGATCGCCTCAAGCAGGTCTTCCGCCCCGAGTTCCTCAATCGCGTCGATGAAGTGATCGTATTCCACGCCCTCAGCGAGAAGCAGATCAAACAGATCGTGGACCTGCTTCTGAGTCACGTTGCGGAGCGCGTGGAAGGACAAGGGATGAAGCTCGTCGTCTCCGAGGAGGTGAAAGTCCTCCTCGCGCGAGAAGGATTCGACAGGACGTTAGGAGCTCGTCCCCTCCGCAGGGCCATTCAAAGACTGATTGAAGATGCTCTCTCAGACGAACTGCTCTTCGGCAAGTTCCACGAGGGAGATACGATCGAGGCCGTGATATCCGAGGGCGGGGTCACCTTCCGCCGGTCCGAGGAACTTGCCTCTCTCGCTCACTAGCGCAGACCCCCGTTCTTGCTCTCCTCGTGGACCGCGCTCATGCCCACGGGCTTCCCGGAGGGGCCAACTCTGTAGACCATGCCCTAGACCATGCCTTGTCGCGCCATGAGTAAGAGCAAAGTCAATTTCATCTGTGATCGGTGTGGGACCGAATCTCCGCAGTGGCACGGCAAGTGTCGATCTTGCGGCGAATGGAACACGCTGGTCGAGTTCCGCGTGCCCGATGGGCCTCCGGCAGCGGCACGCCGCGCTTCCGCAGGGGCGCCGGTGGCCGCAGCGGAAGTCGAGATTGGCGTGCAGCCCCGCGTCGCCTGCGGCGTCGAGGAGCTCGATCGCGTGCTCGGGGGCGGCCTGGTCCTTGGCTCCCTCGTGCTCCTCACGGGCGACCCCGGCATCGGCAAGTCCACTCTCCTGCTCCAGGCGGCAAGCAGCTTCGCGGCCAGCCATGGCACCTGCCTCTACGTCTCCGGCGAAGAGTCACTGTCGCAGATGGCGATCCGGGGTCGGCGGCTGCGCGCTCTCTCTCCCGACCTGCTGCTTCTTGCCGAGACCGAAGCCGAAGCGATCGTCCGGCAGGTAGAGCAGATCCGCCCGCGGCTCCTGCTGATAGATTCCATCCAGGCGATGTACTCTTCGAGCTTGACCTCTCTGCCCGGCACGGTCAGCCAGGTTCGCGATTGCGCCGCTCGCCTCTTTTCCCTCGCCAAGGACCTCTCTCTGCCCACCTTCCTGGTCGGGCACGTCACGAAGGAGGGATCACTGGCCGGGCCGCGCGTGCTGGAGCACATGGTGGACGTCGTCCTCTCTATGGAGGGTGATCGGCATTCCGGGTACCGACTCCTTCGATCAGTCAAGAATCGCTTCGGCTCGACTGACGAGCTGGGCCTCTTCCAGATGACCGACAAGGGGCTCGACGGTGTCCCCGATGCCAGCGCGGCTCTGCTGGCGGAGCGCCGTGCCGGCACCTCGGGGTCCAGTGTGGCTCCGACCCTCGAGGGGACCCGCCCGCTCCTGGTAGAGATCCAGGCGCTCGTCACTCGTGCCGCGCCCCACCTCCCTCCCCGGCGGAGCGTCACCGGCCTCGACTTCGGGCGCACCTGCCTCATTCTGGCGGTGCTCGAGAAAAGAGCGGGCCTGCCGCTGGCCGCCGAGGACGTCTTTGTCAACGTTCCCGGCGGCATCCGCATAGCTGAACCTGCTACCGACTTGAGTCTGGCGGTGTCCGTCGCCAGCAGCCATCAGGACTCGCCCGTGCCGGCCGACATGGCGTGTGTCGGCGAGGTAGGATTGACGGGAGAGATCCGAGCCGTGCCAAGGCTTGAGCGCCGCCTGGCCGAGCTGGCCCGCCGGGGATTTCGGCGTTGTCTCATACCCGTCGCGCCGCGCGTGCCCGCTCCGCAGCACCTGGAGACCGTCCCCGTCGAGGACCTCTCGACGGCATTTCGAGCCGCTTTTTCATCGTGAACGCGACAAAACAGCTAGGACATGCGTCGAATATGTAGAAAGGCAGGATACGAGGACCGGCCGAGGCGGAGCGGTCTCGGCGCAGCCTGCAGCAACCTTCGCGCTGAAAGGAGGTGAGGAGAATACTATGGCACGCGTAGTCGGATTGGCCTTCAGCCTAATAGTAGCCGGACTGACAGCCTGGGTGGGCTGGGGATGGTCCCAAGTCTATGTTGACTACGTCCGAGGCGATGAAGATTATACGCCTCTGTTCTATATGGGCGATTCGGTCAACCGGAGCATGCTCTCCGGCTTGGCCGGACTGCTCGGCTTCACCCTGGGGAGCTTGATCTATCGCCAGGGACTGGACCTCTCCCGCGAGTTCATCTCAGATCTGCGGCGCATCCCGGCTCGGGACAAGGTGGCCCTGGTGCTGGGCATCTTCCTCGGCCTTGGACTCACCGCACTGCTGGCCACCGTGCTCCTCAGGATCAAAGAGTACGGGCCGCCGCTCGTGGCTCTCCTCGCCATCGCCAGCATTTACGTCGGGGTCGTTATCATGCTGAGCATGAAGGAGGAAGTCACCTTCTTCTTTCCTGGATCTCGGGAGGCGCAGAGCAG
>JAUVSA010000294.1 GCA_030597345.1 Bacillota bacterium | reverse complement strand
TAACGCCCCAGCCTCGGCGGCTCTCCACCGCGCCCGCGAGCGTCAGCTCCATTTGCAGTCGAACGCCGAGAGTTATCAGACGGCCCAGAGTGAGTCAACATCTAACACGCTCCAGAACCCCCGGCGCCCTCCCTAGCCCAGGGACCCCAGCGCCTCAAGGATTCTCTCCAGGTCCTCGTCCGAGTAGTACTCTATTCTTATCGTTCCCTCGATCCCCATGCGTTCGATGCGCACCTGCGTCCCCAGTATCCTCTGTAGTCGCTCCTCCCACTCCCGAAGCACCGGGTCCTCTGTGCGCCGCTTCCGCGTCGCTTTCTTGCGCCGCCTCTTGCCCCGTGCCAGCGCCTCCAGTTCTCGCACAGAGAGCCCCCTTGCCGCAGCCTTCCGAGCCCCCTCCCGCACATCTTCCACCGTCCCGAAGCCAAGGAGCGCGCGGCCGTGCCCCGCCGACAGCTCCCCTTCAGACAGCATGTCCTGCACGTCGGGTGGCAGCTCCAGCAAACGAAGCGCGTTCGCCACAGTGCTCCTGCCTCTCCCCACGCGCTCCGAGACGTCCGCCTGAGTTGCGCCCGACAGCTCCATCAGCGACTCCTACCCGTGGGCCTCATCGATGGGGTTGAGGTCTTCCCGCTGCAGGTTCTCCACCAGCGCGAGCTCGAGCGCGCCCGTCTCATCTACGTCCCGGACGGTTGCAGGCGCGGCCTCCAGATCGGCCAGGCGCGCCGCACGCAGCCGGCGCTCGCCCGCGACCAGCTGATAGACACCCGTCGGCAGCTGCCGCACTACCACCGGCTGGATCACGCCGTACGTACGAATAGAGGCCGCCAGTTCTGCTATCGTCTCGTCATCGAACCGTGATCGCGGCTGCTCCTTGTTGCGCCGTATCTCTCCGACCCGCAGCTCTCGCACCAGCCCACCCGCTGCCTCCATGGGTGCGTCCGGTATCAGAGCCTCCAGTCCCTTGCCAAGAGCCTTCCGGTTCATCCGCGTCTCCCTCCTGGTTCCCGCTGGGGGCCGCCGTCTTTCACTGCTGGCCGTGCGTCACTGTCTCCAGCGGCTCCGCGGCGACACTGTCGAACATCAGCTCCTTCGCCAGCTGGATGTAGCTCTCGGAGCCCGCTGATAGGATATCGTAAAGGATAATCGGTTGACCGAAGCTAGGCGCCTCTCCCAGTCGCACATTCCTTGGGATCATGGCCTCGTACACCCGGTCTCCAAAGAAGCGGCGCGCCTCATCCGCCACCTGACGCGCAAGGTTCAGCCGTCCGTCGTACATCGTCAGGAGGATGCCCTCGATCCGCAGCGAGGAGTTGAGGTTCCTCTGAACCAGGCGGATGCTGTTGAGGAGTTGGCCGAGGCCCTCGAGCGCGTAGTACTCGCACTGGATGGGTACGATGACGCTGTCGGCGGCGGTCAGCGTATTGACCGTCAGCAGGCCCAGCGAGGGGGGGCAATCGATGAAGATGTAGTGGTAGTCGTTTCGGATGGGGTCCAGAGCGCGCTTGAGCCGCGTCTCGCGCGCCATTACGTTCACCAGCTCAACCTCAGCTCCGATGAGGCGCGGGTGCGCCGGCAGAACATGCAGGAACGGGAAGTTGGGAGCTGGGAGAATGGCTTCGCTGATGGCCGCTTCTCCTATGAGGACCTCGTAGACGCTGGCCTGGACGTCGTCCTTCGAGATACCCAGGCCGCTCGTGGCGTTGGCCTGCGGGTCTATGTCGATGAGCAGCGTGGGGCGCTCGGCCACTGCTGTACATGCTGAGAGGTTGACGGCGGTGGTGGTCTTCCCGACGCCGCCCTTCTGGTTAGCAATAGCTATGATGCGACTCATGCGTACCCCGTGTGTGGATAAAGTTCATCTATCAACGAGCTGCCGACTGAGGATGGTGGGAAGATGCTAGGAGAATACAGGCAAGCGAAGCGGTGTCAAGAGAGAAGTTGGGAGTAGTGGGAGTTATCCACAGCTTTCTTTGCGGGAGTCAGAGAACTGCTGGGTGCGTGGCTGGAGTGGCGTTTCACGTGAAACAGTAGAGTGCGAGGGGGTCCTATTCGTCCATCGTAGGTTTCACGTGAAACGCCACGAACGTCGTCGCGCGGTCGAGCCCCGGCAGAGTGATTCTCCTTGTGCGCACGATCTCTGCTCCCTCCTGCGCCGCGATCACCCGCGCGCCCTCTATCTCGTCGCCCCACAGCGGTCCTTTGAAAAGGATGAGCTCTCCACCTGGAGCCACCAGCCTCAAGCATGACGCAAGGACAGCCTTGGTCCTCCCGAGCGCCCTCGCTACCACCAGCCCGAACTGCATGTGGCCTGGCAGTTCCTCAAGCCGCCCGTGGACCACTGTCACATTGTCCAGCCCAAGCCGTCTCTTCACGTCCTTCAGAAAGACGATCTTGCTCCTGCGGGAGTCCACAAGTGTGATGCTCGCCTCCGGCCTCATAATCGCCACCACCACACCGGGGAAACCCGCACCGCTCCCGAGGTCTCCCACGCTGCCCTGGCACGGGTCCGCAAACGAGAGCATTGCCGCCGAGTCCACGAAGTGCTCGCCGAGGCTCCCCAGCGACCGCCTCGAAACCACATTGATCTCCCGTGAGGCCCTGAGGATGGCCTGGCCATACGCTGTGAGCAGCACTGCCTGCTCTTCAGACAGCGGGCCCGCCACGGTCTCGATGCTCTCGCGCGGGAGTGAGAAATCCACCACTTGTCCACTCCTGCCTTCAGCTGAAGATAGGCGCGCGAACTGCTTCTGCGCCCGTCTGGTACAACTGCCGTGTGGTCCGCGATTCCACCGGGCGGCTCCTACTGTCTCGCGCTGCGCGACTTCAGGTGGATAAGCAACACGCCTAAATCAGCAGGACTGACGCCCGGGATCCTCCCCGCCTGGCCGATGGTGCGCGGCCTGATATCGCTCAGCTCCGGCCCAGCCTCTGTGGACAGCCCGTGGACAACGCCGTAGTCCATGTCCTGCGGCAACCGCGACTTCTCGTGGCGGCCGAGCTGCTCGATCCGTTCC
>JAUVSA010000280.1 GCA_030597345.1 Bacillota bacterium | reverse complement strand
GGTCGAAGCGGCGAAGAGGGCGGCGGTCTTTCGTTCGATCATCGCCACGTAGTCCTGCACGCCGACCTCCGCCCGCCCCTCGTAGGAGAGGTCCCGCTGCTGTCCCTCACACACAAGCACTGCCGCTTGATTGAGTTCCCTGGTGACATCGGAGACGACGGCGGGGGGAACGCCGACGCTCTGCAGCCGCGTCACCGCAACGTTGGCCAGAGCGAACAGCGCATCTCCCACCAGAATCGCTTCCCCGACGCTCCAGCGCCGCCACACTGTCTCGCGGCCCCGGCGCACCTCGTCCTGGTCTGCGATGTCGTCGTGCACAAGTGTGAAGCTGTGGAGCAGCTCGATGGCAGCCGCGGCAGGAACGGCCATCTCGGCCGTGCCGCCGCCCGCCTCGCACGCGAGCAAGCAGAGGGCCGGGCGGATGCGCTTGCCGCCGAGCTTCGGGGGATCGCCCTTGGCCACGGCAGTGAATCCAAGGTGATAGCGGATCATCTCGTGGAGCGCGGTCAGGTCCCGCACCTTCAGGACGCGGCTGATCTCCGGGTCCACGAGGGCCCGGCAGCGATCCAGTGTCTCTCGTCCTTGTTCCCTTTCCATCATGTCTTCGCGTGTTCGCCTCAGGGCCGCGATTTCCTCGCGTCGCGAAGTTCGAGTGTTCTCGGGCCACCGAGTATGCGCCGATGGCTCGCCATGAGGCGGGAGGCATGGAAGCGTTGTGCAACCAGCCGCGGGGTCCGCGGCCGCCGCCCGCTGGACGGGTCCTATCGCGACGGGGCAGGAATGGCTGCATGGCCTATCGAAGCGGCAGAAAGCAGTCGCGGGAGCATCGCGTGAGCGGCCTGCCCGCGAAGCCGCATGACGAACATTCTATGGTAGCTGTGGAGGTTCACCGGAAATGGCAAACACACCGAAGATCGCCCTGATTGGGGCCGGAAGCGTTGTTTTCGCTCAACACCTGCTCGGCGACATCATGTCGTGGCCCGAGCTAGAGCGGCCGCACATCGCACTGATGGACATCGACCCGGACCGACTGGCAGTGGCCGAGCGCATGGCCCAAAAGGTCGCGGCTGCACTCGGAGCCAAGCCCAAGATCACCGCCCACCGCACGCGAAAACCTGCGCTCGATGGCGCCGACTACGTCATCAACACCATCCAAGTGGGCGGTTTCCCCGCCACCAAGATCGACTTCGACATTCCGAAGAGATACGGCCTGCAGCAGACGATTGCTGACACCAACGGCATCGGCGGCATCTTTCGGGCGCTGCGTACGATGCCGGTGATGGTGAAGATCGCCCAAGAGATGGAGAAACTCTGCCCGAAGGCCATATTGATCAACTACGCGAACCCGATGTCCATGGTGTGTTGGGCGGTGACCCGGGCCACCAGTATTGAGACTGTCGGGCTGTGCCACAGTGTCCAGGGCACCGCGATGCGGCTCGCGAGATACATGGGGATTCCCTACGAGGATCTGGTGTACCGCGCGGCAGGCATCAACCACATGGACTTCTACCTGAAGCTGGAGTATCGGGGCCGCGACGCCTACCCCCGACTGCGTAAGGCAATGGCGGACCCCGAGATCCGGGGCCGGGACCCGGTCCGGTTCGAGGCCTTCAATCGCCTGGGCTACTTCGTCAGCGAGTCGAGCGAGCATTTCGCCGAATACGTTCCCTGGTTTATCCGGCGGGATCGCCCCGATCTCATCGAACGCTACGATATTCCCATCGATGAGTACATCCGCCGCTGCGTCGCATCAGACAAGCACTGGAAACGCAGCCGACGCGAGATGTTCAGCGACAAACCCCTGGAGGTCCATCGGAGCCACGAGTACTGCGGGTACATCCTGCACGCCCACCAGACGGGGGAGCCCTACGTGATCTACGGCAACGTCCCCAACGATGGTCTCATAACCAACCTCCCTCAGGGATGCTGCGTGGAGATTCCGTGTCTGGTGGACCGCAACGGCATCCAGCCCTGCCATGTCGGCGACCTTCCGCCGCAGCTCGCAGGCATCATCCGCAACACCGTCAACGTCCACGACCTTACCGTCGAGGGCTTCTTCACCAAGAGGAGGGATCACATCTACCAGGCGGCGATTCTCGACCCGCGCGCGGGCGCAGAGCTCACGCTGGACGAGATCTACTCCATGGTGGACGATCTCTTCGAGGCCCACGGGAAGATGGTGCCCAACTTGAAGTAGGCCCGGCGAGCGTCACCGAGTGTGGAGGCGGGACTGATGCAGTTTGTGATGTTCACGAAGCTGCTGCATGACCTGGACACCGCGGGGCTGGCCGATACCGTCCAGGGCTTGGGCTTCGACGGCTTCGATCTGGCAGTGCGGCCGGGACATCCGGTCAACCCCGACAACGTCGCCACGGCGCTGCCCGCGGCGGCCAGGGAGTGGGCCGCACGCGGCCTGACCGTGGGATTGGTGACCACCAACTTCGACTTCGTCGATCCGACAATGCCGGAGGTCGAGCCGATTCTGGCGACTTGTGCGGAGATCGGCTGTCGGCGCATCAAGCTCGGCTACTGGGTCTACCAGGGCGAGCCCTACTGGGAAGGAGTGGACAAGATCCGCAGCGCCCTCGCCGGCTTCGAGAAGCTCTGCCGCAAGCACGACGTCTGTGTCACCGTGCACACGCACTCCGGGCCTTACTATGGCTCGAACTGCGCCGGCGCCATGCATCTTGTCGGCGACTTTGACCCGCGCTACATCGGCGTTTACATAGACCCCGGCCACCTGGCGATCGACGGCGAGGACATCCCAATGGCCGTCAGCATGGTCCGCAAGCACCTGGCGGTGGTCTCGGCCAAAAGTCCCGGGTGGTTCCGAGTCGAGAAGAACGGCGAGGCCAAGTGGGAGCACAGGCTGGTCCCCGTACGCGAAGGCATTGTTGACTGGCTGGAGGTGTTCGAGGCGCTCCGGTCTGTCAGCTACGACGGCCCTATCAGCCTGCACAGCGAATATGAAGATCTCTCCCGCGAGGATCTACTGCGCGTTACTCGCGATGACCTGGCATACCTGAAGTCCCTGCTGCCGGAAGACCGAAGTTAGCTAGCACGGTTGACCGGTCTTCCACGGGCTGGCTATAATCAGCCACTCCTCAACACCAGCGGCCGGAGGTCCCTATGCTCGACATTCGACTCATCCGCAACGATCCGGATCTGGTCCGCCGCAGCATCCAGAAGCGCGGCGGAGATGACGCGCCTCTCGAAGGTCTGCTGAGAGCCGACGAGCAGCGGCGGGTGCTGCTGCAGCAGGTCGAGGAACTCCG
>JAUVSA010000135.1 GCA_030597345.1 Bacillota bacterium | reverse complement strand
CCACCACTATCCCGTTGTCAACCGCGTCTGCGATTGCCTCTCCCTGCGGATCTGCGTCACACTCCGCCGGGTTCGACCACTCCGCCGAATCGCTCAAGCTCAGGTTGATGACCTTGATGTTGTAGTCGTCTCGATGCTCGATGCACCACTCGATCCCCGCAATCACGCCCGCTGCACTCCCGGTGCCTTCCTGATCCAGCACCTTCACCGCAATGAGATGCGCGCCGGGCGCCATCCCCCGGTAGGTCCCTCCCGTCCCAGCCGCAATCCCGGCCACATACGTCCCATGCCCCGCATCATCCATGGGGAAGCTGTCCCCATTGATGAAATCGTATCCGCCAACCACCTTCGCGTTGGGGAAGTCGTTCTCGTTCGCCGACCCCCCGCGGTCCGGGTGCGTGTAATCGACCCCCGTGTCCAGGATGGCGATCCCCACTCCATCTCCATCATGGCCGGCCGTCTCTACTGTCGGCTGGCCGATCAGCGGCCCGCTGTCATCCAGCGCTGCCCTCAATTCTCGATCCGGATACACCGCCTCCACAGTCGGGCACGCGGCCAGCTCCCGCAGCCCCTGCTCATCCACCTTGCCCGCCAGGAATGGGAACAACCGATACTGCCGCCCCACCTGGAACCGCGGCGCCGCTCGCATCACCATGCGCCCCAGCTCCGCGTTCGCCGCCCCGCGCCTCCGCCAATCCCACGCCCGCGCCTCCGGCAGCGCGGGGTCGCCCATCACTACGATCACTCGCGCCTCGCCCGTCTCCCGTACCGCCTCCAGCACGCGGCTGTGCACGTATGCCTCCGCACCCGGCGAAGCCGCTGCCCCCACCACCTGTCCGCCCACTACCGCGACCAGAACTACAACCCAACACACGGCCAGAAACCGGCCGACACTCCTGCCTCTACTCATGGACACCATTCCGTCCTGCTCCTCAATCCATCGGGCGCACTCTGTCGCCTCTCGCGCCCGATTCTGCCCTTTTCGCCTCATTCTACCCTGATATGCCCGGTCTCTCCACCCCGCTTCGTTCGGTGTCGGGACTGCCCCACCCCCATCTACGTTTCTCCAGACCAAGCGGTGCTTCGGGACTTCAGTCCCGAAACCGCCCCACCTCCATCCACGCTTCTCCAGACCAGGCAGGTTTGCCCGCCTCCGCACAGAATCCTCTTCCCCTATCACCGAGTCCTGGCAGCGCACCGGCGGGAGCATGCCCTGAGCGCACCCGAGAGGACATCCCCCCTTCGCCGGCGCGACAGGACAGAGGGCGGCCATCATGCGTATCTCCGAGCTCGATACTCCTTTCCTTCTCGTTGACCTCGACCGGCTCGAAGCCAACCTCGACCGCGCCGCCGCCGCCGCCCGCGCTGCCGATCTCAAGCTCCGACCCCACACCAAGACCCACAAGACACCGCAGATCGCACAGCTCCAGCTCGCACGCGGCGCCGCCGGCATCACCGTCGCCAAGATCGGCGAGGCCGAGGTCATGGCCGACGCCGGCATAGACGACATCTTCATCGCAAACCAGATCGTCGGCCCCCTGAAAATCGAGCGCCTCCTCGCCCTCGCCGAGCGCGCCCGCGTCTCCGTGGCTGTTGACAGCACCGACGCCGCCGCCCCCCTCTCCTCGGCCTCCGCCCAGCGCGGCCTCCGTTTCCCCGTTCTCATCGAGGTGGACATCGGCCTCCAGCGCTGCGGCGTGCCCCCGGAGCGCGTGCTCGATCTCGTCCGCGAGATCAACACCCTTCCCGGCCTCAACCTCGCCGGCCTCTTCACCTATCCCGGCCAGGTATACGCCTCCCGCAGCGAGAACGAAGTCGCCGGCATTGCCGCCTACGAATGTCGCATCATGGGCGACCTCGCCCGGCAGGTCACCCCCATCGCCCAGGTGGCCGATCGCATCAGCGGCGGTTCCACCCCTACTCTTCCTCACTACTTCGCCGACTGCGGCCTCACCGAGATCCGATCTGGCAGCTATGTCTTCAACGACCGCACCCAGATCGACCGCTGGGCCGCCAAGCCCGAGAACTGCGCGCTCACCGTCCTCGCCACCGTCGTCAGCTCCCCCGAGCCCGGCCGCGCCGTCCTCGACGCCGGCAGCAAATCCCTCGCCGCCGACCTCGCCCCCGACTCTCCCGGCCACGGCGTTCTCAAGGAAGACAACGCCGCCCTCTTGATCAAGCTCAATGAGGAGCACGGCTTCCTCGACCTCTCCCAGGCGCAGCTAAAGCTCCGCGTCGGAGACAAGGTCGAAGTCATCCCCAACCACGCCTGCGTAGTCGCCAACCTGTTCGACGAAATGGCCGCTGTGCGCGGCAGCGAGGTAGTCGAAACCTGGCCCATCGCCGCCCGCGGCAAGCTCCGCTGAACGTGCCCGACTGACCTGCCGCCCGCGCACAGAAAGCGAGAAACCACCTGTGGCTCGCAAGGAAATCATCGCCTCCGACAAGCTGCCCCCCGTGAAAGGCCCCTACTCCCCCGCCGTTCGCGCTGGCGGCTTCCTCTTCGTCTCCGGCCAGGGCCCTCTCGACCCCGCCTCCGGTGACGTCGACCTCGGCTCCATCCAGGAGCAGACCCGACTCGTCCTCAACAACATAAAGGCCATCCTCGAGGCCGCCGGCTCCTCCCTGGACAGAGCAGTGAAGACCACCGTCTACCTCGACGACATCCGGAACTTCTCCGCCATGAACGAGGTCTACGCCACCTTCTTCCCCACCGACCCTCCGGCCCGCACCACCATTCAGGCCGCCAATCTCCCCCTTGCTATCGCCGTCGAAATCGACGTAATCGCCCTCGCCGATTGACCCCGCCGCACCCCTCCGCCTCTGCGCTGCCCGTGGCCAGGCCGCGCAAGCGCCCGCCATGGCGGTCCGCCTCTGGCGGACTCGGCCACCTCCCGGCCGCCTCCGCCCCTCTGGATGCCCCCTGCTCCTGGCCCCCTCCAGCCCGCCCGTCGATTATGGAATAACTCTCTAGGCGCAGGAGGCGGGGCCCATCTCGGCCCCACCGTTCGGTATGGCCGAGCCCGAGCTCGCTTCCTTGCCCAGCGCGGATACGACAGAACGACTGCGACTTCCGGATAGGGGCAGACTACAACATTTGCTTCTCCGCATACCTGTCCTGCGCGGCCTCGCCGCCCGCGGGCGGGACCGCCGCGCCAAGGACCCCCCGGATCCACTCCGAGAGGCCGAGATGCGCGATGAGCGCCTCTGGCTCCTCGCCCTCCTCATCATCTTCTTGCTCGCCGTCAGCCTCTTCCTCATCACCGCCACCGATGATGCGGTCGGGACCGTCCCCGACATCGTCCTGCCCCTCACCGCCGTCCTCGGCAGCGACATCACCACCTGCTTCCTGCTCGTCATCGTACTCCTAATCGTCGCCTACATCCGGGAGCGCCTCGCCTCCCACTGGCAGCAGAACCGCCACCTCATCGAGGAACTCACCCGCAAGGAGCGCGCCCTCAAGAAGAAGGATGTCCAGCTCACCACTTGGGGTGAGCTCAGCCACGCTCTCATCGCCAACTTCGAACTGCCCCGCCTCCTCGACCTCATCGTCGCCACTGCCATCGAGGTCACCGATGGAGAGCGCGGCTCTGTCATGCTTCTCGATCAAGAGGAGAAGGTGCTCACCATCAAGGCCGCCAAAGGCATCGACAACGAGCTCATCGCCAACACTCGCATCCGGCTCGGAGAGGGCATCGCCGGCCGCGTCGCGCTCACCGGCGAACCCCTCCTCCTCAGCCGCTCCGACCGCCAGTCTGAGCTCTCCTCCCTCCGCCACCGCAACGACGAAATTTCCTCTGCCATCTCCGTCCCTCTCCGCCTCGAGAGCCAGATCGTCGGCACTCTCAATGTCAACGAGTCCTCCCGCCACGCCGAGTTCGGAGCAGACGACCTCCGCGCCCTCACCATCTTCGCCGATCAAGCGGCCCTCGCCCTCGAGAAGGCACAGCTCTATCGCGATTCGCAGCGCCAGCTCGAGAAGCTCCTCTCCGTGCTCGACGAGCTCGGCCGCACCCAGGCACAGCTCGTCCACTCCGAGAAGCTCGCCTCCCTCGGCGTCCTCGCCGGCGGTGTGGCCCACGAGATAAACAACCCCCTCATGGTGACCCTCGGCCGCACCGAACTCATGCTCATGGACGGTGACCTCGACGGCACTGTGAAGCAGAGCCTCGACACCATCCACGCCGAGACCGAGCGCATCGCCCGCATCGTGGAAGGCCTGCTCACCTTCTCTCGAAAGAGCCGCCAGGAGAAAATCGAAACCGTCAGCATCAACGAGATCCTGGCCCGCACCCTCATGCTCACCGAACATCAGCTCATCGTCGACAACATCCGCGTCCGCAAGGAATTCCCCCCTGACATCCCCGACATGAAGGCCCACCCCGGTCAGCTCCAGCAGGTCTTCATGAATCTCATTATCAACGCCCATCACGCTATGCCCAACGGCGGCGAACTCACCATTCGCACCGGCACCATCCCCGACCACCGCGTCTTTGTCGAAATACAAGACAGCGGATGTGGCATCTCGCCCGACAGCCTCGGCCGCATCTTCGATCCCTTCTTCACCACCAAGGACGAAGGCCAAGGCACCGGCCTCGGCCTCGCCATAAGCCGCAACATCATCGACAGCCATGGCGGCGAAATCGGCGTCCAGAGCACTGTCGGCCAGGGCACTACCTTCCGCGTCGTGCTCCCCCAGGTCGCGCCCGAACAGCCCGGCACACCCTCCGCCTTCCATCTCACCACCATCGCCGAGCCCGCGGGCAGCGCCGTCTAGTCTCTAACCTCCGTCCTTCCCCCCTTCCCCTCCCGCATCAACACCGGCTCCCTTCTCGGCCAGCAGTCCCTGCAGGGCGGGCATAGCTGTGCCCCCCAACGGCAGAACTTCTCACTGACGTTGCGCGTCTTATATCCCGGGGCGTCTCACCGCGCAAGAGCGCGGCCCGCCGCAATCCGAGAGGGAAACCGCCTCCACTCAAAGAAACAGCCAGATCGCCTTACCTCATAGCGAAAGCAAGGCCGCTCCAGAATCCGTAGTCCAGCCGCGAACAATGCCGCGCTCACTCAGGCTGGAGAGGGGAGTGCATCCTATGTTTCGCGTGCACCTCGTGAATGGAAATGCAGGGACCCGGACTAATCGCGCGCTCTGCTGGATGTTGTGCAGCTTCTCACTGGCGTGCCTGGCCGCCGCGGCACCCGCAGAACGAACCCATGCCGACCAAGGCCCCGTAACACGCCTCACCACCGACGGCAAGGCCTTCGCGCCGCGGGGCCTCGGCTGGTCGCCGACGGGCGAATACATTGCTCACTACAGATGGGAGACCGGCGGCACTCAACTGATAGTGCGCACCGAGGACGGAGAGGTGGAGATTCCTGTGAGCCGCGTCGGTGCTCCCTCGACGGCCGCCTGGTCCCCGGACGGCGACCACATCGCCTACGTCTACGCCGAGAACGCTGACGACGACAGCGAAGCACGAGTCTACGTCTGGTCTCTGGAAACACGGCAGTCCATAGAGGTTGCCAGAGGCTTCCGCAACCATCAATTCGGCTACGGAACCGGCTACGGCATTCCCGTCTGGTCGCCAGATTCCCGCCTCTTTGTCTGCAAGATCCGCCGCGTCACCGACCCCGAGGCCTACAGCTTCGCTCCCTGGGTCTTCGCCGCCGACGCCAGCTCCGCGGTGCAGCTCGTCCCCAACCACTACGACACCGGCGCCTGGCACGCGGCGAGCTGGTCATCGGACTCCGAGTGGATAGTGTTCTGCTCGCGCACCTCGCAGACTGTTGGTCGGGGCATCTGGATCGCTCGTCCCGACGGCTCAGAGACTCGCGAGATCGTCGCGCCGTCCTCGGAGACTTCCGTGAGAGACCCCCTCTGGAGCCCGGACGGCAAGTGGATAGCCTACGGCTCCAGCTACCTGCGCGCGGAGGACGAAAAGTGGATGCACGATATCTGGCTCCTGCGGCCAGATGGCTCGGACAATCATCGCGTTACCCATGGCACCAGCAACGTCACCGAGGGAAGAATCCACTTTGAGCTCTACCGGTGGTCGCCCGATTCCAAGCACCTTTGCACTGGCGGGCGGCGTCTCGACGCCCTGGGCACTAGGCATGGCGGCCTCTATATCGTTGACATTGAGTCTGACTCCTTGACTAAGATCTTTGCCAACACTCGGCAGTCGAACGAGGTCATTGCT
>JAUVSA010000250.1 GCA_030597345.1 Bacillota bacterium | reverse complement strand
TGCGCTTGCCCCTGTCGGCGCTGCCGCAGGAAGCGCGCCTCCCTGTTAGCGCTGCCGCAGGAAGCGCGCCTCCCTGTTAGCGCTGCCGCAGGAAGCGCGCCTCCCTGTTCGAGCCGCTCCGGGAACCGCGCCCGCGGCCCTTGTCAGACACGGGAACTGCCTGTAAAGTCATGCACGAGCATCGCTTCGAAGCACTGTGGAACCCGGCACGAGACATACGATGCGCAACAAGCAACTCATCGGCGCTGTATTCATCATCGCCGTCATCGCCTTGGCTGTCGCCGGGATGTGGCGAACGCGCAGCCAGCGCGCGGGTGGATATGTCGCGACGGTCGTCCACCCGCAGGGAGTGATGGGAACCACCTGCACCCTTGCCGCTGTCGTGCCCCGCGGAGAGACGGCCCGCGCCAAGGACGCTGTCCGCCGCGCCGAAGCCGAGCTGCGCGCGGTCGAGGCCAGGATGAGCACCTGGCTGGCCGACTCAGAGCTCTCCCGCCTGAACGCAGCCGGCGCGGGCGAGCGGGTGCCGCTCTCTCCCGAGACCCTGGAGGTGCTCCGGGCCGCGCGGGAGGCCGCGCTGCGGACCGACGGGGCATTTGACGCCACCTGCCGCCCCCTTGTCGAGCTCTGGAAGCGCGCCGGCCAGCGCGACCGCTTGCCCACCGAAGGCCAGATCGATGACGCCCGCAGTGCTTCCCACTGGGACCTGATCGAGTTCACCGACCGCGGCGCCGTCAAACACGTCTCGGCCACCTGTGTGGACCTCGGCGGCATCGCCAAGGGCTACGCCATCGACCGCGCCATCATTGCGCTCCAGGAGGCTGGCATGGCCGGGGGTCTGGTGGACATTGGCGGCGATCTCGCCTGCTTCGGCCGTTCGCTGGAGGGACAACTGTGGAGCGTCGATGTCAAGGACCCATTTCGCGAAGGGGCTCTGGCGAAGCTGAGTCTTCCCGGCGGCGCTGTCTGTACCAGCGGCGCCTACGCCCGCTTCACCGTAATCGAAGGCATGCGGTACAGCCACATCATCGATCCGCGGTCGGGCCGGCCCGCCGCCGCCGCCGCCTCGGTCACCGTAACGGCTCAAACCGCTATCACCGCCGACGTCTGGGCTACTGCGCTGAGCGTGCTGGGAATCGACGGTCTCCGGCTCCTGCCTGCAAACGTCGAGGCGCTGATCATCCTGGGCAGCGCGGAAGATCACCGCCTCGTCTGCACGCCCGGGTTTGTCGGCTTACTCCAAGCGCCCCCGCCCGAAGGCATGACCGTCTGGCAGGCCGCGCCCGCGGAGTAGGGGAGGAGCAAGCGCCGGTTCTTCGTTCATGCTCCGGGGCTGTCTGCTACCCCCGCCATTTCGTGTCGTCAACAGTGGTCTTGAAATCCGCCTGGACGCTCTCGGGGAGTTCCTCCTCGGCGACCGCGGCCAGGTCTTCCTCACTGGGCTTCCCCACGAACACGAACCTCTTCCTGGGGCACTTCTCCAGCACTTTCTCGATCATCTCGTCCGTCGGATCGTAGTTGTCGTAATTGATTACGGGGAGCGCCCCCTCTATGGAAATCAGGTCCGGCGCCACCCGCAGACAGGCCCTGCAGCCGAGGCACCCGACCGTACACACTGCCCTTACGTCGGCCGCCGCGTCCTGGTTGGCGCAGGCAACCACGAGCATGCGCTCGGCCTTGAAGGGGACCATAGTTATGATGTTGCGCGGACACGCCCTCGCGCAGGCACCCCAGCCCACGCACTTCTCCTTGTCGATAGTGGCCAGCCCATTGACCATGCGGATCGCATCGTAGTCACAGGCCCGCTCGCAGTCGCCCACCCCGAGGCAGCCGTACGTGCACCCCTGCACTCCTGCCACCAGGTTGGCGGACTCGCAGGTCTGCTCTCCCTCGTACTGCATCCGCTGCAAACGCTGGTCCCAGTCCGCCGAGCAGTGCAGCACCGCACGGTACGGGAAGCTCTCCTCCAGCTCCACCCCCATGAGCTCCGCCAGCTTCTCCGCACAGCTCTTGCCGCCCGGCGCGCACTGGTTGACGTCCGTATCTCCCTTCGCCACTGCTTCGGCATAGGCGGCACATCCCACGAAACCACAGCCCCCGCAGTTGGCGCCGGGCAGCGCGCCCAGCACCGCCTCGACCTTCGGGTCCACCTCCACGTAGAAGCGCCGGTTTGCCCAGCCGAGCACATAGCCCATGCCGACCGCCAGCAGCGCCAGTATTGCGGCCGCCAGAATGAGCGCAACTGTTGTCAGCATACTCACTTGCTTCCCCTTACCTCAGCACCGAGCCAAGCGCCCCCGCCACGCCCTTGTCCACTCCCATGAATCCCATGAACGCCATCGCCAATATACCCGCTACGATCAAAGCGATTCCAGCCCCCTTCAGAGGCCTCGGCACATCGCAGAGATCCAGCTCTTCGCGGATTCCCGCCATCAGCGAGATCGCCAGCGTGAATCCCACTCCCCCTCCCAGCGCCAGCGCCAGCGCCTCGTGAAGACCCCATAACCTCGTTGGATCCTGCAAGTGCTTCATGATTTCGAGGCAGGCGAACAAGATCGCGCAGTTGGTCGTGATCAGCGGCAGAAACACCCCGAAAGACCGGTACAGAGGCGGGAAGAACTTGCGCACATACATCTCGACGAACTGCACCGATGAGGCAATGACGAAGATGTAGATGATGTAGCTCAGCACGGAGAGATCGACTTGGATCGCCGGGTCTCCCCCCGCCGTCTGCCAGACCCAGCCCGGCACGACCGCGCCCGGACGCAGGATGAAGTAAGTGAACGTCCAGTTGAGCAGTGCCGCAATCGAGATCACGAACGTCACCGCACAGCCCATCCCGAAAGCCGTGTCCACCCGGCGGGAGACGCCCAGAAACGGGCAGATCCCGACGAAGTAATGCAGCACGAAGTTGTTGATCAGCGCCGCGCTGATGAAGATCAGTATCAGATTAGTGAGCATGTCCATGCAGAGAACACCCCGACTCTTTTTCGCGTTTCCCGTCCCGCGCTCTGCCCCGTCTGCCGCTCACCCACTCGGCCGTGCCGAGCAGCAAGCCCAGCGTGAGAAAAGCGCCCGGTGGCAGCACCATAATGCCCCAGCCGGGCCAGCTCCCCGGCAGCACCGCGATGCCGAACCACGAGCCCGACCCGAGGATCTCTCTCACCGTCGCGATGCTGGCCAGCGCCAGCGCGAATCCCAACGACATCCCAACCGCGTCGGCCAACGCCACCGGAGTGCTCTGCTTCGAGGCGCAGATCTCGCAGCGCGAGATGATCAGGCAGTTCACGATGATCAACGGCACGTACGGACCCAGTTGCTTGCTCATCTCGTACATATATGCCGCCAGAAACTTATCCGCGATGGTGACGAAGGTCGCGATGGTCAGCGTGAACACCAGGATTCGCAAGTGAGGCTTCAGCAGCCCGCGCATCAGGCTTATCATTATGTTCGCGCAGATCAGCACGAAGGCCGTTGCCGCGGCCATCGTCATCGCCGGCTTCATGCCAGTGGTAACCGCCAGCACCGGACACATCCCCAAGAGCTGCCGGTACACCGGGTTCTCGGGAAGGACCCCGTTGAT
>JAUVSA010000272.1 GCA_030597345.1 Bacillota bacterium | reverse complement strand
CCGGCGGACCTGCTGCCCGGCGCGCGCTCGGTGGTGGTGGTCGGGCTGCGTCTGTTCCAGAGTGTGCTCGACCACCCTCAGATCTGCCGCCAGAGCGCGCTCATCCCCCCCGATGTGCTGCCCGATGTGCAGCAGCACTACTACCGCCGGACGCACTATGAGACGGTCAACTGGGGGCTCCAGCTCATCGGGCACCAGGTTGCCTACTGGCTGGCCGAAGCCGGGCACGATGTGATGCCGACGCCGGTCACCTACGACGCGGGGGACCTGTCGAGCCGTGTCCCGGGGTACTACGCGCCCTTCTCCCACCGGCACGCGGCGGTGGCTGCGGGCCTCGGCGAGTTCGGGCGCAACAACCTCGTGCTCACCCCCCAGTATGGCCCGCGGAACCGCTTCAACTCCGTCCTTACCACGGCCGAGCTGGAGCCCGACCCGATGTTGGACGGCCCCATCTGCCGCGGCGACGAATGCGACGCCTGCCGCAAGGCGTGGCCGGACTGCTTCGGAGAGCTGCACCCCTTCCGCATGCTCGGCAAGGAGTTCGAGCTGGCCAGCTTCGATGGCTGTGGCTCCTACGACAACTGCGGCGGGGGCGGATGCATCCGCGTCTGTCCCGTCGGCGCGAAGAACGCGGTGACCTCATAGGGCAGGACCTTCTCCTCCTGCCGAACGGCCCGCCCCTTATGTCATCCTTGAGTCCGCCCCAGGCGGACGAAGGATCTTGTTCGCGCAGCGAACGGTCCCGCATTGCAGGCCGCGCATACTCCACCCCGCACCTCTCCCTCGCTCAGCAACCCACCCGAGCGCCCCTCGCGCATATACTCTCAGAACTCACCGCGCCTGTGGAATAAACACCTGCGGCTTCTGTCAGGACAGACTGGGGACAATCAGCGCGGGAGAGACTAAGCTGCAGCCACGCTTCAGCATCATCGAGCCCAGGCGGGCCAACCTCGTCCGGGCGGTCATCTTCTTTGCCGCCAGCGCCACCGCCGGCATCACCGCCGCGGCCGATGGCCACACCGTTCTGGGTCTACTGCTGGCCATCGGCGGCTCTATCTACGTCCTCTTCACTGCTTTCTCGGGCATCCTCGACCAGGCGGACTCCCCCCACCACACCGCCGTTACCGCCGGCGACATTCTCCTCATTACCGCCATCGTCTGGCTCACCGGCGGCATGCACAGCGAGTTCTACCTCCTCTACTACCTCCCCGTCCTCGAGGCCGGCCTCCGCCTCAATGCCCGCGACGGCATCGCGGCCTGCGTCCTGACCGGCGTTCTCTACGCACTCGTCGCACTCGCCGGCCAATCCCACCCCAATCTCGTGATGCCCGCTGCTTTTCGCGTGCCCACCGTCTGCGTCTCCGCCGCTGCCGGTGTCGTGCTCTTCGCCCTGCTCAACCGGCAGATCCGCATCTGCGACAGCCTCAGCGACACTCTCCATTCCTCCCTCGGCCGCGTCGCCGCCATCTACGACGTTGCCCACGCCGCAAACACCGGCGCCGAGCTCGCCTCCCTCCTCTCCATCCTCCTCGACCATGCGGCCCGCATGACCCGAGCCGCCAACGGCTGCATCTTCCTGGTGACCCCGGAGCGAACGCTCCAGCCCACTGCCTCCCTCTCCTCCCCTGCCGACGATGACAGCCCCGTTATCACCTTCCCCGACGAGCCCGCGCATCGCGCAATCGCCAACGGTTCTCCCGTCATCCTCGGCCCTGACCGGCAGGCCTCCGGGCCGCACCCGCCCGCCGATCGCACTCTTGTCTACGTCCCCCTCGGAACCACCGCCCGCCCCGTCGGCGTCTGCGCCCTCGCCTCCCGCGCCGGTCGCAAGTTCAGCCGCACCAATATCGAGTTCCTCAAATCCCTCTGCGCCGAGGCCGCCCTCGCCATCGAGAATGCCAAGCTGCGCGCCGACCTCCGCCGACTGGCCATCACCGACCACCTCACCGGCCTACCCAGCCGCCGCGAAGTCGAGCGACGCCTGCTCGCGGAGCTGAACCGCTCCAGCCACTCCCACATACCCCTCGCCCTCCTCATGATCGATGTCGACAACCTGAAGTCCGTCAATGATGACCTCGGCCACGCCGCGGGAGACGAGCTGCTGCGCGCCCTCGGCCACACGCTGCAAACCGGCATCCGTGCCACCGACGCCGCCGGCCGCATCGGCGGGGACGAGTTCATCGTGGTCCTCCCGGACACCGACCCAGAGCAGGCCCAGGCGCTCGCCGACCATCTCATCGAGGTCTTTCAGCGGGAGATCTCTGAGTTCCAGGTGCCGGATGACTCGCCACCCCTCCCCTCCGCCGTCGGCATCAGCGTCGGCGTCGCAGTAACGAGCGACGGACGAACCTCCGCAAAGGCCTTGATCGCTTCCGCTGATTCCGCGCTCTACGAGGCCAAGGACGCAGGCAAGAATGTCTCCCGAGTCGCTGCTGAACCGGAACCCGTCGCTGCCCCAGGCCTGCCCCCGGCGGACGCCGTCGCCCTCTGACGCCCCCGCCCCTCAGTACTGCCTCGCCACCTCCTGGGCGACCGCCTTCCTCAACTGATCGGCCGTCCAGTGCCGCCCCATCTCCTGCACGAAGTCCACCGTGTACGGATGCGGCTCCGCCTCTATCGTCGCTTCGTTCTTCGCGTTGATCATGACACAGCTCCCCGCTACCCCCGCGCGCTGGAAGGCCCCCATGCCCTCGCGCGTCCGGCGGTCCACGTACTTCGCGTACACTTTCCCCGGATACTCCTCTGTGAACCCCTCCATCATCTCCATCAGCTCCGCGTGCGCCTCGTCAATGGAGAAGAACGCCACCACCCGTACCTTCGCCTCGGGATCACCCCACTCCAGAACACCCTGCTCCGGCACCGGGCTCTCGGCGACAGGCGATGTCCCGGTCTCTGGCGTCTCACCCGTGAACTGCCGACCTGGTAGAGACGGCTTCCCGCACCCGGCCGCCGCCAACAGCAGCACCGACAGACCGAAGATCAACCCACGATAATAGCCCTTCATCCTCAGAATCCTCCCGTCCCCGACGGTAGTTAGCCAAGTTGTCCCCGTCGTCAACTCTTCCCCATCTCTCCGCGACTGCCCTGCCTGTCGCCCCCCTCCGACCCACCCGTCGCCGCCCGCCATGGCGGCCTGCGAAGCAGGCCTAGCCACGCAGCGACAAGACTGTCACCCTAGAGCGCAGCGAAGGGTCTTGGCTTGGCGACTCTTCAAACTCCTTCCAGAGCGGGGGGTAGTGCTCGGCGCTTTTCCGGCAAGGCCCTGGTTGGCAAGGGGGTGAGGGGGGTGTAGAATGGGGTGGAGAGGCGAATGGTGGCGGAGGAGATCGGAGAAGGCCTCGGCATCCTGAAGCGCATTCT
>JAUVSA010000030.1 GCA_030597345.1 Bacillota bacterium | reverse complement strand
CGCAGCGCCTTTCCCCAAGGACCTGCTTCCGCCGGGCTAGCATCAGTCATCCGATACCCCGGGGGGGGCCGCCCTACGTCATCTTCGCCGACCGCCCTGGCGGTCGCAGGCGACCTGGCCACCACTGGCCACGGCTTCCCTGGGAGGAGATCGACTATTGGCCACGGCTTCCCTGGGAGGAGATCGACTATTGGCCACGGCTTCCTTGGGAGGAGATCGACTATTGGCCACGGCTTCCCTGGGAGGAGATCGACCGGTGGGGCGATACCGAGCGTTAGGCGTCCGAGGCGGACCGAAATGCTATCGCCTGGGAGGATCACCGTCGGTAGAGGCCGAACCTGGGTACTCCGGGTGTGCTAACCGGGCTTAGCCGCTGCACGTGACCTGGTAGAGCCTGGACCACTGGGTAGCGTCACAGATGGGGGGACTTCCGTGAAATGTGTGAAACCTGAAACCAATGACGGCCGAAATGCGTCCAATACGTTAGAGCGCATTTCATAACGCCCACTCGCCTGGCTGTTGGTTAGAGACGCTGGCATGAAATGCGCCTGCTGGAGCCTGGCGGCTTGTGCTGCTGTTTCATAACCTCGGGCAGCACAAGCTGCCAGACGCCAGATGGAGGTTGTGAAACAGCTTCCAGGGAGCGGAGATGATGTGCGCGGACCGTACGGCCTCGAACGTGTGGACTGGCTTGTGATACGATGCGGCCCGCAGATAGGAGTGCGCGATGAAGGCTGACCGTGAGACCGGCACCTATGTTGGCTAAGGCGCCACATTTGCGATGTGTCGGCTGGGCTCTCCTTCTTGGCCTCGCCTGCGCGTCGGTGGCTCCGTCCGCAGCCTCTGAGTATCTCCGGCCGGAATGGCAGGTGGGCCAGGAGCAGGTTTCACCTCACGATCTCGAGGTTATTGCCCCGCCTCCCGCGCCAGAGGAGCTGACCCTCCAGGACGCGCTCGCGCTGGTACTGCGGCACAATCTTGGGTTCCGGAGGACTGTGCAGCGACTGCTGTCCGCGCAGTCAACCTGGCAGGTCGCCAAGCAGCGATGGTCCCTGGAGTTGTTCGGCCGCATCGAGCGCGCCGGCAACGACGAAACCATTGAAGCGCGCCAGGCCGGGATCGGCCTCTCCTACTCGGCGGCCACGGGCGCGGACTTCTCCGTGGTGGCGGAGCTGGATCGGCTGAATTCGGAGCAGGAGCAGACGGTGACCGCGTCGCTGCGTCAGCCTCTGCTGGCCGGCAGGGGCGCCGCCTCCGCGGCTTACGAGGAGCTCAGGGGCGCCCGCAACGCCTACCGCGCCGCTCTCTTGTCTTTCTTCGTCGAGCAAGAGGAGCTGATAGAGCGCGTGATCTCATCCTATCTCACCGCGATCCAGCAGCAGCAGCTCGTCACCATCCGAGAATCCAGCGTGAAGATGGCGGAGGAGACGGTGCGTGACGATAAGCTGCGGCTGGACGAAGGCGTCATCGCCGAACTCGACCTCATGCGGGCACAACTGCGTCTGGCAAGCGAACAGAGGGCTACGGTATTGACCAGCCAGTCCCTGGCGGACTCAATAGATCATCTGCTCACGCTGCTGGGTCTTCAGGTGGGGGAAATGCCCAAGCTCGTTACCCAGGTGACCTACGAGCCGCGAGACATTGACCTGGAGGCCTCCGTCGCGCAGGCGCTGGAGCTGCGGCCGGAGCTCCACCTGATCGGCCTCGCCATTGAGGACCGGGAGGCCGTGCTGCGGATTGCTCGCAGCCACCGGCTGCCCTCGCTGGACCTGTTCGGCACATGGCGCAGGACGGAGAATGGGCTGGAGGACCGCAGTTGGGGTGTCGGCCTCGAGTTATCGGTGCCGATTGCTTCACGCTCGCTCAACGAGGCCGCGCGACAGGCCTGGTGGCATTTGCTCGTTGCACAGCAGGAGCGCGAGGATCTGGTCCAGCGGATCATCGCCGAAGTCCGTGCACAGGTCCGGGCGGCGGAGGCCGCGCGGCAGAATGTCGATATTGCCTCAAGAAGCGTCGAAGTCGCCAAGCGAAGTCTGCATGCTGCGCAGCGGATGGTTGAGGAGGGTCTGCGGACCAACCTCTACGTGCTGGACGCTCAGGATGACCTCACCCGCGACGAGACTTCTCTCGTGACCAGCAAGAACGACTACTATCTCGCCTTGGTCCGGCTGCGACGAGCCGTGGGCCTGGATATCTCTCAAGCCGCTCCCGCAGAGCGGGTGGAGGCATCTCCTCACCAGGAGGCGGCCCCAGCCGAGGCCGCCGCGGTGGGTGCGCAATGAGGGCGCCTTGGTGGATCAAACCGATCTTGGGCGTCGCTGTCATTGCCCTGGCCGTCTGGCAGGTGCAGCTTCTGTTGGGCGTGCTGCACGGCTCGGCCGAGCCACCTGTGCCAGACACCGCGCGGGTGGAGAGCGGACCTTTCCTGGTCGGCATCACCCGGGAGGGGACTATCGGCAGTGCGGACGTGGTCTCGGTGAGAGCACCCAAGAGCGGCTCGACTCTGACCTGGGTCATCGACGACGGCACTCTGGTCGAGGAAGACGACGTGCTCGCGAAGATCGACGTCAGTGAGTACGAGTTCCAGGTAGAGAGCAGGCGGCTGGAGTATCAGAATCAGGAGACGCGCGTCGAGCAGGTGCGCAGGGATCGCGGCCGAGATTATGAGTCGGCCCGGATGGAGGCCGAAAAGGTGCTGCGCGCGCTCGGCATGTTGTCTCGTTCGCAACTGACGGAGACCGAGCAAGGCGGGGCCGAGGTGAACTTCCGGAGCTGGGACCTGGTATGGGCGGAGACCGACTACCAGAAGCACTCCCGGCTCTCACGGGCTGGTATAGTGCCCGTAACAGAGGCGGACCTGGCCGAGCGCCGAGTGCGCAGCAGGGAGTACGCCCTCACCAAGTCGGAGAAAGATGTGGGCTACCTGGGCGCCGAGCATGAGTCCGAACAGGCCCAGTCCCAAGCGGATATCGACGCCGCGGAGTTTGAGGAGGACGTGGCGAAGCGGCGCATCGGGGAGGCGGGGCAGAGCGCAAAGGAGCGCGCCGAGATGGCCAAGCGGCGCCTGGATGATATGGAGGAGCAGCTCGCCGCCGGAGAGCTGCGCGCGCCGAAGGCCGGAGTGGTCGTCCTCGCCAAGACCTGGAGTTCGGAAGGACGTCGCACCCTGAGAGCGGGGGACCGGATATGGCACGCGATGAAGGTGTGCGACATCACCGGCCTTTCTTCGCTCGAGGTCAAAGTCCGGGTGGAGGAGGCCTCCGCGACCCAGATTGAGGTAGGCCAGGAAGCGGTGATCACTGTGGCGAGCGACCCCGACCGGGAATTCCAGGGAGAGGTGACCAGCGTAGGCGCAGTGGCGCGCGAGATCAGCCAACTGGAAGATCCGCGCGCGGTGCCGGGCCAGCGAGTCTTCGACGTGACGGTGAAAATCCTGGACCCGGACCCCGAAGCGCTGCCCCCGGGCGCCAGTGCCGAGGTGCAACTCCTCTCCAAGCGGATATCCGAAGCGGTGTACGTGCCTAAGGAGGCGGTATTCGACAAGCCCGAGGGGAAGTTTGTCTACGTGCAGCGCCTCGGCAGGTTCTCCCGCCGACGAGTGGAGACCGGCGAGCGAAACGACGAGGCAGTGGTAGTCGTGAGCGGGCTGAGTCCTGGCCAACGGGTGGCGCTCAGCGAACCCACCCGCCTGGAGGCGAAGTGATGGCCAGTGACGACGCGGTAGTGGTGGCGGAGAAGCTCGCCAAGGACTACCTGGCCGGGGCGGTCCAGGTCCACGCTCTGCGCAGCGTCTCACTGGAGCTGGCGCGGGGAGAGATGATCGCCATCATGGGCCCCTCTGGGTCAGGCAAGACCACCCTGCTGAATCTGCTGGGATGCGTGGATCGGCCCACCAGGGGACGCTACTGGCTCGAAGGCGAGGATGTAAGTCGGCTGCACGACAACGTGCTCTCTCGCATTCGCAACGAGAAGATCGGATTCGTCTTTCAAGTCTTCAACCTACTCCCGCGGCTCTCGGCCGTGGACAACGTGCGGCTGCCGCTCCTCTACCGACACCGCGCGATACCCCGAGACGCCCCAGCCCAAGCCCTGGCGCGGGTGGGTCTGGCCGACCGCGCCCACCACCGCCCGACCCAGCTCTCCGGCGGCCAACAGCAGCGAGTGGCTATCGCCCGCGCGGTTGTGATGGACCCCACCATTCTGCTCGCCGACGAGCCCACCGGCAACCTCGACTCGCGCTCGGGGGAAGAGATCATGCTGCTGTTCCAGCAGTTGAACGCCGAGGGGATGACGATCCTGCTGGTCACTCACGACCCCGACGTCGCTCAGCACGCAAGCCGGATCGTGCTGATGCGAGACGGCCGCATCACCTCCGATCTCCCCGTTGCCGAGCGTCTGGATGCGAGACAAGTGTTGGCCGCGATGCCGGCCCCGGAGCCGGAGGCCGGAGCACTGCCGGAAGGAGAGGTCGCATGAACCGCGGTCGCCTGGCAGCGGGGATCTTGGCCATCGCGGCCGCCGCCTCGATCGTCTACCTGGCCTGGCCGCGCGGCCCCCGCGGCGACACACTGCTTCGGACCGTAAAGAGCGCCGAGGCGAAAGCGGCGGACTTCTACGTGGCTCTCCGCGTAGAGGGGGTGCTCGAGGCCGCGCGCTCCGCGCCCATCGTAAACCGGGCGTCAGAAACGCAGATCATTTCGGCTCTGCCCGACGGTACCTGGGTAGAGGAAGGCGACGTGGTCATCGAACTCAACTCCGCCGAGCTCCAGAAGGAGGTGGACGACCTCAAACCGCAAGTGGTCGAGGCTGAGGAGAAGGTGCGTTCTGTGCAGGCCGACGCCGAGAAGCGAGTGCAGAACGCACGCAGCGGACTGACCAAGGCACAAGAAGCACAGCAGCTGGCGCGAAACCAGAATCAAGCCGCCATCGAGAAAGCCCAAGCCGAAGAGGCCTTCCTGGAGAAGGAGCTGTCGGTAGCGCAGGGCCAGCGGGACAAGCGTACGCGACTGCTCGAGGAACGCCTGATCCCGGTGACCGATCTCGAGTCCGCAGAGGACGAGGTGCGAGCAAAGCAGTTCGCACTCGAAGCGGCCCACCGCGCGCTGGGGCGGGCGCGGTCAGAGGCAGACGTCGTCACGCGCCTCCGGGAGCTCGACCTTGAGAATGCCAAGATCGAACTCGATCAGGCACAGTCCAGCCTGACGCAGTCCGTGGCCGGTGCAAAGCGGGACCTGGCGTCCAAGCAGCGGAAGCTCGAGGAGGCCCAGGAGCAATTCGAGAGCACCATACTCGAGGCGCCGGTCGCCGGGATGCTCTTGCTGGAGCAGACCTGGGATGAAACCATGAGCTCCCTGCGTGTGGGTGACCGCGTCCGGGAGGGGCAGCGTGTGGCCAACGTGATCGATCCGAGCGAGATGAGCGCCCGCTGCGACGTCAGCGAGGCAGACATCGCGCTGGTGAAGGCCGGTCAGCTTGCCAGGATTCACCTCCCGGCCATCGGCAGTGACGTGCTGGTGGGAGAAGTAACCGCGATCGACAACGTGGCCCGCCAGCGCCTGATCTGGGAGGGAGGAGTGCCGGGGAAGAAGATCTTCGGCGTCCTGATCACGGTTAAGAGCGAGGACCCGAGGCTGCGGCCGGGCATGGGCGCCGCCGTCGAGATCGTGCTCGACCGGGTGAACGAGGGCATCGCGGTGCCGCTGGAAGCAGTAATGCCCACCGATGATGGCTACGTCGTCTACCGCCACCGCGAAGGCGGCTACCAGGAGGTGCCTGTCACACTCGGCAAGAGAAGCGACCGACTCGTGGCGGTGCAGGGAGAGCTCCAGGCCGGGGACATTGTGGCGTGTGAGCGGCCGGCGGGCGCGCTGGTTCGGCCGGCCCAGCGGGAGAAGAGCAAGTGAGAGGACTGCGGCTGCTGTCCAACGGCCTGACTCCGATTATTCTCGTCGCCTGCATCGCCGCGATCGGGGCTTGGGCGCTGCGGGCCTCGGTCGTCCGGCGAGTCCGCGCGGAACGCCTCTCGGAGCAGATGGCGATTGCTACGACAGAAGGGCGACGGGGTGAGTTCGAGGTGGCCGTGGAAGCGATGGGAAAGCTGGAGGCCGTCAGCTCCAGGTCCGTGATAGTCGAAGTGAGCGGCCAGGTCGTTTCGCTTCTGCCGAATGGCGTGGAGGTGAAGGAGGGCGATATCATCGCCGAGCTGGACGCGCCCCGCATGCTCCGGCAGTTGCGCGACCAGGAGATACGGTACCAGGAAGCGCGCGACGACCTGAAGGCCAAGCAGCGAGATCTGGCGGCAGAGATGGAGAAGGCGCGCATCAGGCTCGAGCAGGCGCGCCAGGAACTGCAAAGATACCGCACTGCACAAGATGCCGAGCTTACCCAGAAGCGCAGCCAGAAGGCGCACGACACCGAGAACCTCGAGCTGACGCGGGCACGGTTCGAGCGCGAAAAGACCCTGTCGGCGGAAGGGCTCTTGCCGCAGCGGGAGATCGACCTCGCCACCGCCGCGATCAAGGCCACGGAGTTCAACCTCGAAAAGCAGAGCAAGGACCTCGACCTGGCTGAGGCCGAGAGATCCTCCGAGGAGATGAACAAGCAGGCTGCTGTGACCAGGGCTGAGGCCGAACTGGCGCGGGCGGAGAGCCGGCAGCAGGACGACATCCAAACCGCCACTGTGACACTTCAAATCCGCGAGAACCAGCTCGAGCGGGTCCGCAGCCAGTTCGACAAATCCATCATTCGTGCCCCAGTGGACGGAATCGTGCTCTTTGAGCAACAGTCTCAAGGTATGATGGGTCGGCGCCCTCTTCAGCCAGGCGACCAGGTGTGGCAGGGCCAGCCCATCGCGACCATCCCCGCCCTCGACGATATGCGGGTCGCGCTCGAGCTGTCGCAGCAGCCGGCATCTCAGGCCGAGGAGGGCCAGGAGGTCGTCGTCGTGGTGCCCGCCCTGCCCGGCCAGACCTTTCCCGGCGAGGTGACCGACATCGCCCAGACCGGCAGAGACTCGACGTTCCCCGGCACCGGCCTGCCGCGGGGCGAGAGAGCCTTCCCGGTTCAGGTCCACGTGAAAGACCGCAAGGGTGCTCTACTCCGGCCCGGTATGACCGCGCTCGTCCGGATCATCGTGGAGAGGATTCCCAACGCCGTGACCGTGCCACTCGCCTGTGTCTTCGAGCGCGACGAGCGGCACATCGTTTACGTCCGCCAGGAGAGAGGCTTCCGGGCGGTGGAGGTGGAGCTGGGACCGAAGAGCGACAACGAGGTGGTGATCACAGACGGGCTGAACGGAGAGGAAGAGGTCGCTCTGCGCGATGTGATCGCGGATACGTCGGACACTAGCGCGACCGGCGAAAGCCAGTCGCCGTCGGCACTGCCGCTTTAGAAGCTGTTTCATAACCTCCATCTGGAGTCTGGCAGCTTGTGCTGCCCGAGGTTATGAAACAGCAGCAGAAGCCGCCAGGGTCCAGCAGGCGCATTTCATGCCAGCGTCTCTAGCGGACAGCCAGGCGAGTGAGGGTTATGAAATGCGCTCTAGGACGGAACTAGCGTGAAGATCTGGTCTGCCATCTTAACCGGAATCGGCGAGCTGCTGGCGCACAAGCTGCGCTCGCTGCTCACAATGCTCGGCGTCATCTTCGGCATCGCCTCCGTGATCTCTATGGTCTCCATTGGGGCAGGAGCCAGGCGAGAGGCGCTGGAGCAGATAAAGCTGATGGGCGTGAATGTCATCCACATGAACCGCAGATCGCTGACGGGCGACCTCGCCATCGAGGCCCAGCGGGAATCGCCCCAAGGATTGACCTATGGTGACGCCCACGCCATCGAAGCCCTATATTCTCCCGCCCGCCGCGTGGTCCCCGTGTGTCGAGTCTTCGGCGACGTGCGCAGGGGCGGCCAGGCCGCGCCGGCGAAGGTGTTCGGAACCACGCCCGATTACGGCCAGGTCTCCCGCCTGGACCTCGCGGCCGGGCGCTTCCTCGACGAGCACGACGTCGCCGAGCGAGCGCGGGTATGTGTGATCGGCTCGGAGGTCAAGCGAGCGGCCTTCTTCCTGGAAGATCCCCTCGGCAAGTACCTGAAGATCGGGGCGCAGGACTTCCAGGTTGTCGGCGTGATCGAGGAGCGCGCGGCGAAGGCAGGGAGGAGCCTGTTCGCCCTCCGCGACCTGAACCAGGACATCTACTTGCCGATCACGGTGGCAATGGAGGACTTCCAGATCTACGTGGAGCAGGCGATTCCAGTAGACGTGGGCGGACTCGGCAAGCTGCTGGCGAGGATGTTCGACCGGCCGCGTCTCGAAAAGCGGCCGGTGACTCAGATCATCGTGCAAGTCGAGGACGAGTCTCAGACGTGGGAGGCGGCCCGGGTCGCGCGACGCATCTTGGAACGCCGCCACAAAGGGATTCCCGACTTCGAGATCGTCATCCCGGCCGAGCTTCTGCGGCAGAGCCAGCAGACCCAGCGCATCTTCAACATAGTCATGGGCGCCATCGCCAGCATCTCGCTCGTCGTCGGGGGCATCGGCATCATGAACATCATGCTGGCGACCGTCACTCAGCGCGCCCGGGAGATCGGCATCCGCCGCTGTGTCGGCGCCAGCCGCGCCGACATCGCGCGCCAGTTCCTCCTGGAGTGCCTTGTCATCACGAGCATCGGCGGCCTGCTCGGCATCGCCCTGGGCGTGGAGATGGCCGCACTGATCTCCAGTTATGCGGAGTGGCGCACCATTGTGTCCGGCCAAGCTGTCCTGCTGTCCCTGGGTGTCGCCGTGACCACAGGCGTGGTCTTCGGGCTCTATCCGGCCCTCCGTGCCGCGAGCATTGAGCCCATGGAGGCACTACGGGGCGAGTAGACCTGCCGGGGTCGAAGTCGCGCCTGAGGGGCCTGCTGACGGCTGTCAGAGGCGTCCCTTTACGGTTTGGCAACAGCAGGCATGCCGGCTCCTCACGACCGCTCCGCAGCTCCGGCATCCATCGCCCGGGCGATGATCGCGCGCAGGTCCCGCTCGCACTTCTCGCTCATGCTGGGTGTGGGCTGGGGCTCAGACAGGATTCCCCGAATGCGCTCCCGAGCGCGGTCGCGCTCGCTCTCGCCTCCCTTGCCGACCCACTCCTGCAGTGAATCGCGATCCCAGATCCTCGGCTGCCACTGATCCTGCCGAAAGCGCTTCGCGGTGAGATCCGTACCGATGAAGTTGCCTCCAGGCCCAACCGCCGCGATCTCCTCCACGGCGCACGCCTCCGAGCTGACATCCATGGGCCGCAGCATGTGCCTCACCGCGCTGGCGAGCTCGACATCATAGACCATCTGCTCCGGCGAAGAGATCTCGTCCAGAGAGAGAAGTCCGACGTCTATGGAGGCGCCTCCGCACGAGCAGACGCCGTACAGAGCTATCATCGCCTTCTGCATACCGGCCTGGACCGACGGCTCCTTTGCATCCGTCAGCGGACCGGTGCCGTGTGAGCGTACACGATAGTGCCGCGCGACCAGGCTCATCACGGCAGAAACCATCGCCGCCTCCGGGCGCCCACCCATGCTGCGCGCGCCGAGCATATCCATTACCACGCCGAAGCCTCCGATGGCCAGACGCGTGCCTCCCCACAGCGCACGCTGCAGGATGCTCAGGAACAGGGTCTCTGCCAGCTTCATGACCGCGGCCCCGGCAATGGTGATGGGCGTCGATCCGCCGGCAGACAGCATGTGCCCGATGCCCATTCGCAGCCCGCGCGACCTGAAGTAGAGAAGCTGTTCGCATTCGGACCGTGGAAGGCGAAGCGGACTCACCAGGTACCCGGTCGCGGAGAAGACATCCTGCAGCGGGCGATTCACCTCCTCAGCCCATCGGGCAAACGTCTCCTCCAGGTAGGGACAAAGGCCTGTCAGTTGGACCGTCCCCGCCGGCGAGGCGCCGTACTTCCACGCGTAGAGCTTCTCAGCCAGAGGAGTATAGCTCGGCGCTATCGCCTCCGGCGTGAACGGCAGGCCCAGAAGACCGACGGAGCCGACCTCCTCCAGCGCATTCCCCAGGCGAATGTAGTCCGCCAGCGTCCGCTCTGTGAACGGCTCGAGCTCCCCGGTTTCCGGATCGAGATACAGCGACTGGTAGATGCCGGCGAAGCAGTCCAGCCGCGGCACATGGCTCTCCCAGTCGTACTTCTCGGATTCAGCAATGAACTGCTCCACCCAGCTCGGCGAGAACTGGATGCGTTGAGCGTCCACATCCGCTCTGCCGCCGTAGTCGTCCAGAAGCTCCAGCAGCTCCGGCGATTCGACCTTCACCCCGACTCCATCCAGGGTGGCGAGAGCGGCATTGTGAATCTGCTCGACCTCGGACAGCCCAGCGATGCTAAAGAAGCCCGTCATGACAAACCTCCGTGTTGATTCCGCCAGGGGCGGATACTACGCGTTCGCCGCCTGCTTCGCTGCCCCTCCGGCGTCGGATCAAGTTATCTCCGTCTCCCACGCCATAGGGTCAAAGACATCCGGCCAGGCGCGGAGGGCGGCGATCCACTGGTCGCGGCTGAGCGGATGGTCTATTCCGGTGATGGCTCGCAGCTCCATGTGCGCGCTCCGGGCGTAGAGGGACCGGCTGTCTCCGAGCAGCTCGGCAAGCTCGACCAGCCCCTCCCTCTGGCCGCATCGCGCCAGCGCGCGGGACAGCGCAAGCACGAGATAGGTGCGGCGCTCCGTCATATGGTCGAGTTCGAGGCCCTGCGGGCGCGCGGCCTCACGCACTTCGGGAAGGTCGAGCAGTTGCTTGAGCATCGGCGCGAATTCCAGGGAGGCGATCCGCTCGGCGGCCATGGCAACCATGCGAACATAGTCGAAGATCCCGGCTCTGATGTCGCGGTAGTCCCTGGTCGCCCGGACGATGCGCTCGACGAGGTCCGACATCAGGCCGACCAGCCGCGGGTCCTTGACCCGCACGAGCGCGTTAACGAGGAAGATAAGCTCCGGCTGGATCGCCTGCTCGGGCGAGCCGGTCGACCAGAAGATGTCGCCCACGCGGCGGGGCAGTCCGTCGCACTCGGCAAGCCGGCGGCGCACCTCCTCAAAGACCGGGTCCGCGCCCTCGTCGCACCGCTCCCAGAGCAGCAGCCGCGCGAGCAGGAGACGGCGTTTGCCTTCAGATGCCCCGAAGGCATCCCGAAGCAGCGGTACCACCGCGGCCGAGTCGGCGCAGCAGATCTGGATGACCGGGGATACCGAAGTCGCCTTCTCCGAGGCGAGCATCTCTTGCCACTCCAGCGGCTCATCGCCGGTCAGCGCGTCAACGAGCGCGCGGAGGTCGGGCGGCGCGGGAGGCGCGTACTCCAGCACCCGCGCCGGCATGTTGCCGGTCTCGACGAGCCGCCGCTGAAGCTTGCCCACCTCGAGCCTCCGCGGGCTCACGCCGTCCCTGATCGCGAACGCCGCCGCCAGGCCGACCGCGCCTCCGAGGAGGATCAGGTCCCGCTGCATGCGCGGGGCGGCGCAGGCGTCGTGCGTCAGCGAGAAGGCCTTGCCGGCGATGATGAGCTGCTCGAGCTTGCGCGGGATCAGGGCGCGATAGGGGACCTCGATCTCCTCGTGCGGGGGATTGATGCCGAAGTCCACAATGTCGGCGAACCAAAGCCCCTTCATATCCCAGTTGCTGAAGAGGACGGCCACCGTGTCGGGGTAGCGGGTGAGCAGGAGTTGGTCCACAAGTGTGTTGGTCACCTCGCCCAGGATATGGCGCGTCTCCCGAGGCGCCACGTAGTTCCCGTGATCGTGGATGTTTCCGCCGCGTCTGCGGTTGGTGAGGATGAACCGGGTGTAGTCGAAGATGTCGCCGATGTCGCCAGCCTCGAGGTGGTTGTTGCCAAGGCTGCCGGGCTCACGGTAGAAGGCGATGGCAGTCCACTGGGTGAGTCGGTCGCGCGTGTTCCCGTAGACGTGCTCGGCTCCGGCAAAGGCCGCAACGTCGCCGTCGCCGGTGGCGTCCACTGTGATCGTGCCGAGCACGGCGCGGGGGCCGTAAGGCGTCGCTGCCAGGACGCCCGCCACTCGCTCGCCATCGAGGAGGGTGCCACAGTGGAGGCTGCTCAGGTACAGCGCCACCCCCGCCTCCCGGCACATCTCCTCGAGCACCTGTTCCTTGACCTCGATGCTCCACTCCGCATCGCCGCCCCATACGTATCGGGTCCCGTCCTGGCGAGTCCGGTGCGTGGTCCAGGTGCGGGCCTCGAGCGGGTAGCGCACTGCCTCCTCCCATTTCTCGACGCGCCGATCTATCTCGTCGTTGAAGGCGTTCGGGGATGACATCCAGTGCGCTTTGACCCCACCGACCGTTCCCGTTCCGCCAAGGCGCGAGTTCATCTCGACGACGGAGACGCTCACCCCCTCGCGGGCGGCCACGTAGGCTGCCGGCGCCCCGCTCGTGCCGCCCCCGATTACCAGGACGTCGGCCTGAGTGAGAACAGAGAGCGAGCCAATGGGAGCCGCGACCATCTCGCCCGGCCAGGAGGCAGCGAAGTCCGACTGCTCCTCGTACGTCAAAGCAGGTCCGGGCGCCTGCGTCATGGGCGGCGCGTCGGGCAGCCTGGCCGATCCGCGGCGGGCGCTGCTGACGAAGTGGATCTCGTCACCGCGGAGACTGCCCGCAAGCAGGGCTTTGGCCAGCTCCTCCCCTTGCCCAAGTGCGGCCACCGGGTCGAGTTCATCGCCGCGCATGACCTGGAGCGAACCGAGACCGAGCTTCGCCTCCGCGAACGCAGGAACGTTGTGCGCGAGATAGCCAGCGACCTCAAGCGACTTCGTCCTCGCGAACAGCTCGACGTCGGTATCGCCCGCTGGTGACCGGGGCACGGCGGGATCGAAGACCAGCGGCACCTCGACGTAGATATGAGTGTCGGAGAAGCAACCCGGGTAGACTGTCACGGTGTTTCCTGCGACTCCGAGGGTCGCCGGCACCGTGAGCCGCTGAACTCCCTCCTGCTTCACGCGGGTGAACTCGATGGTCCGTCGCACGGCCGTGGTGTCCGGCGCCGCGCCCT
>JAUVSA010000047.1 GCA_030597345.1 Bacillota bacterium | reverse complement strand
GCCGCCGGCGCCTGCAATGTCGAACAACCCGACGCTACCAGCGGTATCCCAACCTGGTCCCAGCTCCAGCAGCGCATCCAATCCGGGTGGAACCGCCGGCCGGTGACCCTCCCCCTTCCCGGCTGGCGTTGGGATGAGGCGGAAGCCGTCTGGCGGGGTCCGGCGGACGACGGCGGATGACCCGGAATCGGCACTCCGTCCACCTCCCCTACTCTGAATACTGGTCGCTTGGAACCAGCGCATAGATGCGTTCCCGCGTGACCAGACCGTCCAGCAGATCGCGCGGATACTGCTTCCAGCCCACTTCAATCGTATCCAACCCCAGGTTCGACCACTTCTCGCCCGCAGTTACCCAGGCCTCGTGCTGGAGGTGCGCCCCTCCACTCGTGTCCGTTATGAACCACCCGTAATCCCGCAAGGCCCGCGCCAGAATCCGACCGTACCACTTCATGTGCTCGACCTCGGGAGACAGCGAGGCCAGCCATTCTTCGATCTCCACGTCCGTCACCGTCAGCGCGAATCTCATGCCCTCCGGAATCCCGTCGGGCCGACCGGGATGCTCCAGCTTCGTCGCCGGTGCGACGAAGTGCGTTCCGTCGGTGTTCCGTATAGGCATGGACAGCGCGTGCCTGATCTCACCCTGCATCACCTCTTCCGGCCGCACCAGCATCGCGAGATACTGCACGCCGATTCCCCGAGAGGGAGAGAATCCGTCCTCCTTCGTACGGTAGTCGCCATCCACCAGGTTCGCGTTGGAGGCATGGATCATACCGTCCTTGAACTCGACCTGCCAGAAGTTCCACTCCCTCCCCTGCTCCGGGTCAAGCAAGATGATCTGCGCGTCCGTGCCCGGCGCCGGCCGCCACGCGGGATTCCATGCAACTCGCTTGCCGTCCAGGTTCCCCCACTCGGTCCTCACCTCCACCGGATACTCCCCCGTGGCGTTCTCCACGTAGTACACCGGATAGGTATAGGCCCAGAAGTTCAGGTTGTAGTTCCCCGGTCGTGAGCTGGGCGCGTGGAACCATAGCAAGTCGCGGTATTTCCCGGACGCCGGATGCCTCGCCAGCCCCGCGACGGGAACGTTCCACGGCGCTCTCGGACCGTATGGCCTGACGTATTCCACCTTCTCTTCCCTCTCCTTCACACCCGAATCTTCCCTATCGGTCCGACAACCCGACACACACACCGCGACCAGCACAGCACCGAGCAGCGCGCTCGCCAGCCAGAATGCCTTATCGCGACCGCGCCCGCGCGGACCCCTTAGCGATCCGCTCCCAGTCAACCTCGCGCCTCCTCCACTCTGGATCGTTTGCTCCTTCCCATCGGCCGCGCGGGCAAAGCCCCACTCTCCTCTCCTCACCGCGTCACCTGTCCCTCTTATTCCTGGCCCGCGCTTCGCGGTAGTGCCGCCGCACCACCTCGTAGGCCATCTTCGGCCGGCGGTACTCGTCCACCACGCCCTTATTGTTGAACGCGCGGGGCCGACCCAGTATCCGTGCTCGCGCCGACGAGGAGCGAACATCGCAGAACTGCCACAGGCTCACCCCACACCAGCGGTCGGTCTCCACCAGCAAATGGCGCAGCGCAGCCTCTATCAGCGCCGACTGGTACTGCTCCGTCCACAGATCGCCGTGCGAGTCTCGCCAACCCCACACCGCGCCGGCGCCGATCTCCGAGATCATCACCGGCATGTCTGCGTATCCATGCGAGTCCAGGTGTGCTGCGATGCGGTTCAGATGCTTCGGCACATCGGCCAGCGTGCCATGGTACCACCCGGGATAGCAGTTGACAGAGATGATGTCCACGAGGTCCAGGCAGATATCGTCGAAGGGCCGGTGCGAGGCGAAGCTGATCAGCCGCGTCGGGTCCAGCTCCCGCAGCCGCCCCAGCAGCTTCTCGTAGCCGGGACGGCACTTCGGGTCATCGCTGTCACACTCGTTCAGCGCCCCCCAGATTATCACCGACGGCCGATTGATCGCCCCCGCCACCATCTCCTCAATATGAGCCATCTGCGCCTCGAGAAATCGAGGGTCAGTGAGGTGATCTGCCTTGTGCTGCCATCCGATCCCCTCACTCCACACGAGGATGCCCATCTCATCACACAGGTCCAGCCATCGCACGTCTTGTGGGTAGTGCGCTCCGCGCACGAAGTTGCACCCCATGTCCCGCAGGAGCTGCGCGTCCCCCACCAGCACCTGATCCGGCAGGCCGTGTCCCGACTGCGGATGGAACTCGTGGCGCGCGAGACCGACCAGCCGGACCGGCTCGTCGTTCAGGAGTATCTGCCGCCCCTCGGTCCGCACCTGCCGAATCCCAATCCGCTCCCGCATGTCGTCCTCTCCCAGACGAACGTGCAGCAAATGCAGATTCGGATCATCCGGCGACCACAGTGGCGCCCCCGGGACCTCCAGCGTTCGTACGATCTCCCCGGCCGGCTCTTTCAGATCCACCTTCTCGTTGACCATGACCTCACCGTCGAAGCTCACGCTGAGATCGGTCTGCCGCGGCACCGCCTCCGCTCCATAGCAGATCGTCACCATAAGTCTGCGCCCGGCAAGATCCTCCGTCACCACTTTCAATCGTTCGATCCAAACTTCGCCCAAACCGTGCAGCTCCGCGCCCCGCGCGATCCCCCCGTAGTGATACCAGTCGAAGTAGTCGAGGTGCAGCGGGCATCGTTGGTAATCGAACCGGTTGTCCACCAGCACCACTACCTCTGCTTCTCCCGGTGCTGGAGCCTCGAAATCGGTCGAGAAGCGCGTGAAGCCGCCCACGTGATCCCGCAGGGCTTTCCCATTCACGAAGACCCTGCCCCAGTGATGCACCCCGTCGAGAATCAGCCGATGCCGTTTCCCGTGGGGAAGGTTCGCCCGCGTCCTGTAAGCGACCAGCCCGCGCCTCCCCGCGTACGGCGGCGTTGCGTCGAAGCACCCCGGCACCGCCATCCGGTCGCCAAACTCGATCTCCGACACGTCTATGTCATCCGGCTCCACCTCCCCCAGAAACGCGAAGTCCCATATCCCCCCCAGATCTCTCACCTCACGCGCATCGTGCTCCCGGAATCTTCGCAGCAATTCGGTCCTCCTCCAGTCAGCGATTCCGTCTCATGACTTCAAACCAGGCCCACCGATCCCTCTCGACTCCCGCGCTCGCCAGGCGGATTTGCAGTGAATTCGCATAAGGATGGCAGCATTAGTCATCTCTCTGACCCGGTCACATCCTACCCCGCGCGCCTTGCCGTACATTTCGCGCCCGGAACGCGAGGATCACCGCCTCTCCCGTCGAATCACCACCTCATGCCCCGCATATGGCTCGATACCGACATCGGAACCGACATAGACGACGCCGTGGCGCTCCTCTGTGCCGCCCGCCATCCGGACCTTGACCTCGTCGGCGTCTCCACTGTCTGGACTCGCGTCGAGACTAGGGACTGGCTCGCCCGCGAAATGCTGTCTCGCGCCGGCATCACCGACATCCCCGTCCTTCCCGGCGCCATGTCCCCTCTGGGCGACCCTCACCCCGTGGCCGAAGGCATCCCCCCTTACGGCCACCTCGCTCCCGACCTCCCCGCGCTCGACGCGGCCCACGACGATGCGCGCATCGAAGCCATCGCCGAGGCCATGATGGCGCTCCCCCGAACGTTCCATCTCGTGCCCGTCGGCCCGCTCACCAACGTCGCCCGGCTCCTGGAATGCCATCCCGACGTCTCCTCCAAGTGGGAGGGAGTGACGTGCATGGCCGGCCGGCTCGACGGACCCGCCGAATACAACGTCAAGTGCGATCCGGCCGCCGCCCGCCTCGTCTTCGACCGGCTCGGCCCGCGCCTCGTCGGCCTCGAGGCTTGCAGCGACATCCTCACACGCGAAGAAGCGGAAGCCGCACTCGATCCGTCCGATCCGGCCTCCGCCTTTCTGTTGGACTGCTACCGGTATTACCGCGAGTATGCTGGGCGGAGCGACCACCCGGAAACCTCCCCTCTCACCCTCTTCGACCCGATCGCTCTGCTCTCCCTGGTGCGGCCGGATGCGTTCAACCTTCAGCCCATCCACGTGCTGGTGGCCAACGACGGCAGCATGCGTATCACAGACGACGGGGCCAGCATGCTCTACGCGCTCGCCAGCGACTGGAACGTTCTCAAACCCCTGATTACCGCTCTGCTCCGGGGGGACTCCCCCGGGTAGCCCCGCTCCCGAACGGCTCGCCTCCACCCCACAGGTGGAGATCGGCCAGACGTCTGCTCCTGCGATCCAGCGCGGTCACGTCCGCGATCAGGTACCGATTCCCGTCCGCGTCGCGGATGAGCACTCGATTCCGCCCCACAAACCACACCGACTCCGAGCGCGACACCACGTCGAAGCTGCTCCACCCTCGGTCCGTCTCCACCTCCCACTGCGCAATCCCCATCCGCTCTTCCACCCGCAGAATCCGCGTGATCTGCGGCATGAAATAGGCCTGGTCCGCCTGTGCGAGCACTATCTCTCGCGACTCCCGATCCAGGCGCTTCGGATCGACCAGCAGGCCCAGCTCGTTGCCCTCCTTGTCCCGGAAGTACACGAACCGGTTCGGCCGCGAGATCGGAAACGCGGGAACGACGACCACCCCCGTATGCACCGTACCGTCGGCCAGGTGCAGCTCCAGCTCCCCGTCCTCCTTCAGCCGCACTCGCACCTCGGACGGATCGAGCACTGGAACGCTGTCTGACGCCGATTCTGCGGAGACGCGCTCGCTAGACCTCATCTTCCTCCTCGGATTCGCCGTTCTCGCCAGGGCCCTCGCCTGCCTCTTCCTCCGCGGCGGTCGGCTGGATACCCATTTGCGTCTGCGCCGTCACCAGCCGCGCGTAGATCCCATCCTTCGTCATCAGCTCATCGTGGCTTCCGATCTCCGCGATCCTCCCCTCCTCCACTACCACGATCCGGTCTGCGTACCGCAGCGTCGAGAGTCGATGCGCAATCGCGAAGGTCGTCCTGCCGGAGATCAGCTTCTGTATGGCATCCTGAATGAGCATCTCGGTCTCCGTATCGACCGATGAAGTCGCCTCGTCGAAGATCAGCAGCCTCGGGTTGTGCAGAATGGCGCGCGCGATCGAGATTCGCTGTCTCTCGCCTCCCGACAGCCGCATCCCCCGCTCCCCGACCTGTGAATCATAGGCGTCCGGCAGCGCCATGATGAAGTCATGCGCGTTTGCCGCCCTCGCAGCCGCAATGATCTCGTCCTCCGACGCCTCTGCCTTCCCGTACGATATGTTCTCCGCAATGCTCCCGTGGAAGAGGAATGCCTCCTGCAGCACCATACCGATCTGGCTGCGCCACGACCGCAGGTCGTACTCCCGCAGATCGTGTCCGTCTATGTAGATCGTCCCTCGATCCGGATCGTAGAACCTGCACACCAGGTTGACGAGCGTCGTCTTCCCCACACCGGTGCGGCCCACCAGCCCGATCATCTCCCCCGGCGCTATGTCGAGCTCGACGTCATACAACACCGGGGCTCCATCTTCGTAGCTGAAGTAAACGTGCTCGAACCTGACCGCCCCCTTCACGCGCGAGGCCGACCTCTGCTCCCGGGTTCGATCCACCTCCGGCTCTGTGTCCAGGATCTCGAACACACGCTCCGCCGCCGTCGCCGCAAACTGGAACCGCTCGTACAGCCTGCTGATCGCTCCGATCGGCCCGTAGAGCTGCCACAAGTACTGGGTGAACATGACCAGAGTTCCGAGCTGGATCGTCCCAGAGCCCACACCGTTCGCGCCGTAGTACCAGACCAGCAAGTATCCCAGCCCCATCAGTCCCGCAATGGCGCTCATGTAGGCGCTTCGCAGTTGCGCCGCGCTGATGCTCGTCTGCGTGTATCCCTCATTCCGGAGATCGAAGCGCTCGATCTCCCGCTCTTCCTGCGCGAACGCCTTCACCACTCGCACCCCGGGGATCGCGTCCGCCAGCACCGCGTGGATTCCACCCATTCGCCGCCGCGCGCTCCGGTAGTATCGGCGCACCCGCGACCGCACCATCGTCGTCGTCAAGATGATCAGCGGGACCGGCACCAGCGTGTAGGCCGCCAGTCTCGGCTCGCAGTAGAACATAATGCCCAGGATGATGATCACCGTGAAAGACTGGACTACGATCTCTTGCAGATAGTCCGCCACGAAATCCTGGATGTGGCCCGTGTCGTGCGTCAGGCGAGACATCAACTGCCCCGTCTGCCGCCGCTCGTAGAACCCCACCGCCAACTGCTGGAGATGGCGGTAAGTCTTCGACCGCAAATCCGCCACCACCCGCTGCCCCAGCCACGCCAGCAGGTACGCCCGAACATACGTCAACCCTGACCCCGCCGCGAAGAGCAGCGCTAGCACCGCGATGATTCTCCCCAGCAGATACCACCTGCCCAACCCGATCACATCGTCAACAATCACCTTGGAAAGGATCGGCCGTACAAGCTGCACCGCGGTCGCCAGCCCCGCAAGCCCCAGACCCAGCGCCGCAAGCCAGGCGTACTGCCGCACGAATCCCAGCATCCGCCAGGCGAGCTGCTTCCGGTCCATGCACTGCGTGCAGACCCCTTCTCGGGACAGCACCCGGCCGCACACCGCGCATCGCGCCGCCCCCCGGTCTGCCACATCTCCGATCACCTCCGCCGGCGGCAGCCCGACCTCCGCCCGCTGCTCGCTGGCCAGCCGCGCGAACTCCTGCGCTGTTTCCTCCACATCCCTTGCCAGCGATTTCGTGAAGCGCGCCAAGGCCTGAGTCGCCCCATCGCTCACCACATCCAGGCGGCCATTGCCAACGAACTCTCGCACCTGCAGCCGATCCACTTCCTGCAGGGGAATCCGCGCCTGGCACTTCAGCCCGTCTGCGTCCAGGCGCAGCGCAATCAGCAATCGCTCGGTCGCAATTACCCAGGCGTCCCCGAAGTGCCCCGGGCCGTGCAGGTCCGCGTACTGGCTCAGCACCACCCGCTCCCCGGGCACATGCTGCCTGAGCCACGCGCCCACCTCCGGCGGCAGGCCGGCCGCAGAAATGTCTTCTGTATCTGTGCTCGCTGTCGTGGAAGTCCTCACAACGTCTACCGCTTCTCTATTCCCCTCCCCCCACCAACTGTTCAATATACTTCGCCCCCGGACCCTCCATCCTTTGCCCGCACACGCCCAATCCCTCACACTCCCTGCCTTCTGGCCCGGAAGGTCTGTCACCTCCGGGCTTTGAATAATCCCCCAGCTCGCCGGATCCGGACCACCCGGCACACCGGTTAGCTCTCCCTCATCTGCACGATAACCCGGAGCAAAGGAGCGCTCACAATGGTCAACTGGGAAGACACCTTCGACGAAATCGCCCAGGCCAGCCCCGAAATGGCCCTGCTCCCCATCGGCGCCATCGAGCAGCACAGCTACCACCTCCCCGTCGCCACCGACTACCTCATCGCCCAGGCCCTCGCCGAGCGCGTCGCAAAGGAGCTGGACAACTGCTACCTCCTGCCCGCTCTCCCCTTTAGCTGCTCCCGCGAGCACTGCGATTTCTATGGCACTGTCTGGCTCCGCCCCTCCACCCTCGCCGCCGTCGTCGAGGACCTCACTCGCTCGCTCCACCACCACGGCATCAGCAAGGTCGTCCTCCTCGTCGCTCACGGCGGCAACTGGATCATCAAGCCCACCCTTCGGGAGATCAACCTGGATCGCAGAGGACTCCACGTCATCCTCACCACGCCCGACGCCGGCACTGCCGGGCAGGGAGAATCCGCAGACCTCCACGCCGGCCGCTTCGAAACATCCCTCAGCATGCACATCCACCCCCATCTAGTGAAGATGGATCGGGCCAGACCCGATTTCTCCCCCGCCCAGGGCCGCGAGTTCTTCGACTACACCGGCATCGGCGCCGTCAGCCCCACCGGCCTCTGGGGCGCCCCCAGCAAGGCCTCCGCCGAGGAAGGAGAGCGGCTCCTCCGGGAAGCCGCCGCCCGCGCAGTCGCCTACATCAAACATACCTTCGCCGAAATCGACCGCCTCGAATCCGAACGACAGCGCTGACTGCCTGGCTTTGTCCTCTCCGCCCGCTCACTCCTGTCCCACGGGCATCACACCTCACCCTTGACTCGGCGCCCAATAGCAGGGATAATACTTATTAGTGTGGAATTGCACTAGAATCCTAAAGCAAGGAGCGAGCTAAATGGGCGAATGTGGAGCCGAGAAGAAGCAGACCTGCGAGACTGAGAAGAAAGAGACGTGTGAGACTGAAAAGAAGCAGGTTTGCGAGACCGAGAAGAAGGAAACCAAGAAGTCCTGCTGCGACTAGCAGACGGTCTCCTTCAGTGAGTCCGGTCGCATCGGACTCGTCTAGGTAAGTCTGTCGGCCCGGAGGCCTTCACCGGCCCCGGGCCGTTGCATATGTCGGCCGAGACTCGCGGGCCGCGCCGCACACGGGACACTTTCCGCCCGGCCGTGCCCAGGAGCACAGCCAGTGCCCACAGCGCGTCGCCCCCCGGTCCTCCAGCGCGCACCCCCCGTACAGGACGTGGTGCCCCTCGAAGGTCTGGCATCCGTCCGAGCGCCGCCCGCAGTCGGCGCACTCGAACAGAGGCGCCCGCCGCCGCTCATGCCCTAAAGATCGGTGCCCTACCGGACCCCCGCATATCACGCACGTCCACTCCCCCCACTCTCGGAAGCGCTGCACCAACTCCGCGTACGGCACATAGGCAATGTGTTCGGCCATTGTCCCCCGTTGTTCTCTCCTGACGGTAACCTGCCCACCTTACTGCCACATTCGGTCACTTCCGTACACCAACACTTCCGTACATCAGGTTGAGCGAACCGAGCCTAGCCGCGCACACCTCAGCCGTGCTATAGTCGAGCCAACCTCAACTCGGCATTTCACACACCCAGGGAGGACACACATGACTGCCCTGATGTACGCGCTGGCCGCCGGAGTCGTCATGGCCAGCGCCTCCATCGTCGAGAAGCTCGGTCTCAGCCCCACCCAGCCCTACGCGGGACTCTTCATCCGCTCCGCCGCCGTCATCGTCTTCCTCGGCCTTTCGGCGGTCCCGTTCGCCCGCTATGCCGACTGGAGCGGGTTCACCCCTCGCGCCGTCATCTTCCTGGCCCTCGGAGGCCTCCTCGCCGGCCTCGTCGCACACTTCCTCTACTGGCAATGCCTCAAGGCCACCAGCCCCGATTACGCCGTCCCCATCATGGTCGGCGCCAGCCAGGTCGCCGTCGTCATCCTCAGTATGGCCATCCTGCGCTCCCGGGTCTCCATCGGCCAGCTCGGCGGCATCGCCCTCGTCATCCTCGGCCTCAGCCTAATCCAGCTCATGAAGCCTAGATGACCAGGGTCCATCCCCAGCTCAGCGAAGGCAACCTCGCCACTCGACCTCCATACACTCGCTGGGCGCGCGATGAGGACAGCACGCCTTGGCAAGCAGCAGCGCAGCATGTATCATTGCGGCACCAACGGCTGTGCGGCCTGCGGGCCGCCGGAGAAAGAAGCCAAATGGCCGAGCCAAACCGACAAGATTGGACCGACACCCTCGCCAATCAGAGCCGAGTGCAATCTCTCTTCTCCCGCTATGAGAAGAACCCCATCTTCACGCCGGAGCAGTGGCCCTATCCCACGAGCTCTGTCTTCAATCCCGGGGCCGCCGAGGTGAATGGCGAGACCCTGCTGCTGGTGCGGGTGGAAGACCTCCGGGGATTCTCTCACCTCACGGCCGCCAGGAGCAAGGATGGCAAGACCGACTGGCGGATAGACCCTCAGCCCACGCTGATCTCGGAGCGCGAGCACCAAGAGGAGCAGTGGGGGCTGGAGGATCCACGCATCGTCTGGCTCGAAGACAGGCAGGAATACGCCATCACCTATGTCTCTTTCTCCCCGGGCGGGCCGCTCGTTACGCTCGCCACCACCAAGGACTTCCGCACCTTCGAGAAATACGGGCCCCTCGTGCCTCCCGAGGACAAGGACGCTTCTCTCTTCCCCCGCTGCTTCCAGGGCCGCTACGGGCTCATCCATCGGCCCATTATCCGAGGGGAGGCACATATCTGGATTTCCTTCTCACCGGATCTCAAGCACTGGGGAGATCACCGCGTCCTCCTCCCCACCAGGCCCGGATGGTGGGACGGACGCAGGGTCGGCCTGGGCACCCAGCCCATCGAAACCCCGGAGGGTTGGCTCATTATCTACCATGGTGTGAGAGCCACAGGCTCTGGCAGTATCTACCGCGTGGGCCTCGCCCTGCTCGACCTGGAGGAGCCCTGCAAGATCATCCGGCGCTCTGATGAATGGGTGTTCGGCCCACAAGCGCCCTACGAGCGCGTCGGCGACGTGGACGACGTGGTCTTCCCCACGGGGGCCGTGCTCGACCGGAAGACCAACGAGCTGCGCGTCTACTACGGCGCCGCGGACGATCTGGTGGCACTCGTCACCGCCGACATGACCGAGATCCTCGACTACCTCAAAGCCTGCCCGGGCTAACTCTAGGGCGGGCACACCGATGCGCGCCAGCCGTTACTGTAGGGCGCGCATTCCCATGCGCGCCAGCCGTTCCGCGCGTTGGGCAAGAGCTTGCTCCTGC
>JAUVSA010000194.1 GCA_030597345.1 Bacillota bacterium | reverse complement strand
GGCGGACGGAGGGGGAGGCGATCAACGGGGCGGGGGGGCGGGAGGGGAAGGCGGTGGGGGTGCCTACGCCGACGAACGAGGCGCTGACATTGCTCATCCAGGGACTCGAGGAGACCTACGCGGCGCGCATCGCGCGGTGAGTGGAGTCGATACATCGACTGGAGAGATGATGTGATCATTGTCGGAGAGCGGATCAACGGGAATACCGGGCGAGTGCGGGAGGCGATCATAGCTCGCGATGCGGATGTCATCGGGGAGGAGGCCAGGCTGCAGGTGGCGGCAGGGGCGGACTTCGTGGACGCGAACGCGGGGACCGACCCGTCACGAGAGGCGGAGGACATGGCCTGGCTGGTGGCGGCCGTGCAGGCGGCGGTGGATAAGCCAGTGTGCATCGATTCACCGAGCCTGGCGGCGCTGCGGGCGGGCCTGGAGGCTCATCGGGGGAGGGCGCTGGTGAACTCGGTCACCGCGGAGGAGGAGCGTCTGGGGGCAGTGCTGGAGCTGGTGCAAGAACACGGGGCACAGGTGGTGGCGCTGACGCTGGACGATTCCGGTCTGCCCAAGACGGCGGAGCAGCGGGTGGCGATTGCGGGGAGACTGGCGGAGGCCGCGGAGCAGCACGGGATAGCACGCGGGGATCTGTTTTTCGATCCGCTGGCGCGCGCGGTGGGGGTGGAGAACGAGCAGGGGGCGGCTTTTCTGGAGGCGGTGGCGGGGATTCGCGAGGCGGTGCCGGGGGCGCATGTGATCTGCGGGCTGAGCAACATCTCGTTTCAGATGCCGGCGCGGCGTCTGCTGAACCGAACGTTCCTGGCAATGGCGATGGCGAGGGGCATGGATGCTGCCATTCTGGACCCGTTGGACGGAGGACTGATGGCGACGGTGCGCGCGGGAGAGACGCTGCTGGGGCTGGATGATATGTGCATGGGGTTCATCCAGGCTCACCGAGAAGGGCAGCTCGAGAAGTGGGCGTAGGGTTCAGGGATGGCCGAGCAGCATAGGCTCGAGAAGTTCTTCGCCCCAAGCTCGGTGGCCATCATCGGCGCGTCTACGCGGCCTGGCAAGGTGGGGCACGACATCCTTCGCAACATGCTCTCGTCCGGGTACGAGGGGGCAATCTACCCGGTCAATCCGCACGCGTCGGAGATCCTCGGAGTCAAGTGCTATCAAAGCGTGTTGGAGGTGGAGGGGGGGATCGACCTGGCGGTAGTGGTGGTGCCAGCGCCGGCTGTCGTATCGGTGATGGCGGAGTGTGGGCAGAAGGAAGTGGAGGCGGTGGTGGTGATCTCGGCCGGGTTCAAGGAGGCGGGCGCGGAGGGGGTGGCGCGGGAACGGGAACTGGCAGCGGTGGCGAAGCAGTTCGGCATTCGGGTGATAGGGCCGAACTGCCTTGGGGTGCTGGTGACGAGCACGGGTCTCAATACGACCTTTGCGGCCGGGTTTCCGAAGCGGGGCGCGGTGTCTCTGATGTCGCAGTCGGGGGCGCTGGCGACGGCGATCATAGACTGGTCGATCCAGCAGGGGATCGGATACAGCAAGTTTGTGAGCTTCGGCAACGGGGTGGACGTTGGGGCGGTGGACCTGCTGCGGGCATGGGAGGATGACCCCGAGACGGAAGTGATTGTGGCCTATGTGGAGGGTCTGCCGGACGGGCCGGAGTTCATGAGAGTGGCGCGGCGGGTGTGCGCGAAGAAGCCGGTGATCGTGATGAAGTCGGGGGGGACGGAGGCCGGGGCGCGCGCGGTCTCGTCGCACACGGGGAGCCTGGCGGGATCGGAGCAGGCGTACGAGGCGGCCTTTCTTCAGACCGGTGTGATACGGGCTCACTCGATGCAGGATCTGTTCGACCTGGCGATTGCGTTCGCCTACCAGGGACCACCGCAAGGAGGCCGGGTTGGAATCGTGACGAACGCGGGCGGGCCCGGGATCATGGCGACGGATGCGGTGGAGCACGGAGGGCTGGAGCTGGCGAGTCTGACGTCCAGCACGGTGGAGAGGCTGCGCACGCGCCTGCCGGAGGCCGCGAGCTTCTACAACCCGGTGGATGTGTTGGGGGACGCGGAGGCGGAGCGGTACACCTTCAGCGCGGAGACGCTGCTGCAAGACGAGAACGTGGACGCGGTGGTAGCGGTGGTGACGCCACAGGCGATGACCGAGCCGGAGGAGACGGCGGAGGGTCTGGCGCGGGCGGCGAGCTCATCGGAGAAGCCCGTTCTTTCCTGCTTCATGGGTGGGGATGCTGTAGGGGCGGCAATCGATATCCTGAATAGCCATCAGGTGCCGAATTATCCATTCCCGGAGCGCGCAGTGCAGGCGCTGTCGGCGATGGTGCGCTATCGGCAGTGGCTGGAGGAGCCGCCGGATGAGGTGAGGCGCTTCGAGGCGGACGTGGGTGCGGTGCGGGCAGTTTTCGAGCGTGCGCGGAGCGAGGGCAGGGTGAACTTGGGGGAGGTGGAGGCGCGGGAAGTGCTGCGCGGGTATGGGATCGCGGTGCCGGAGAGCCGGGTGGCGGAGAGCGCGGAGGAGGCGGAGCAGCAGGCGGAGGAGATCGGGTTTCCGGTGGTGATGAAGATCATCTCCTCCGACATTCTTCATAAAACGGATATCGGGGGAGTCCGGCTTGGGATTCGCGATCGGCAGGGGGCTCTGGACGCGTACGAGCTGATGATGCTGCGGGTACAGAGATATGCGCCAAAGGCTGTGCTGCGAGGGGTTGCGGTGCAGCAGATGATACAGGGAGGGCGGGAGGTAATAATCGGGAGCACGCGCGATCCGCAGTTCGGGCCGCTGGTGATGTTCGGCCTGGGGGGGATCTACGTTGAGGTGCTGGAGGACGTGAGCTTCCGAGTAGCTCCGTTTGGGGAGCGGCACGCGCGTCGGATGCTGGGGGAGATCAAGTCGGCGCCGCTGCTGCGGGGAGCGCGGGGCGAGGGTCCCTGCGACATGGATGCAATAGTGGAATGTCTGCTGATCGTGTCCCAGATGGTGACGGAGTTTCCGGAGATCGTGGAGATGGACATCAACCCGCTGAAAGCCCTGGATCCAGGGAGAGGTGTGGTCGCGGTGGATGCGCGGATCACAATCGCGGAGGAGGAGGCTCGGGAGGGTGCCGATGATCACGCTTTATGTCGCCTCAAGTGAGCCGTATTCGGGGAAGACCCTGACCTGTCTGGCCCTGGGCACGCGGTGGCAGAGACAGGGCCTGCGGGTCGGATACACGAAGCCGCTGGGGCTGCTGCCAGTGATGATGGGAGAGGAGGTGACGGACGAAGACAGCCGGTTCGTCGCCGAGCAGTTGAAGCTGGACATCTCTCCCTCGCACTTGTGTCCGATTCTGCTGAGCGAGGAGACCTGTCACATGGCGGCAGAGGAGGCGCGGGGGAAGGTGAAGGAGGCCTTCGCCGCAAGTGCGGCCGGGACGGATGTGATGCTGGTCGGCGGGTCCGGGTCGCTGTTGAGTCGGGGGAGCATGGTGGGCCTGGAGGGGGCGACCGTGGTGGAAATGCTCGATGCGAAGGTGCTGCTGGTGTGCCGGTGTGAGTCGTTTCTCGATGTGGACAGCATCATCGCATGTCATCGGGCGGTTGGGGAAAGGCTGGCGGGTGTGATCTTGAATCTGGTGCCGGCGCGCGTGAAGGACCGGATCCGGGACGATGTCGTGCCCTGCCTGGAGGAGATGGGGATGCCGGTGTTGGGGCTGCTTGCCTCTGATCCGGTGCTGCACTCGGTGAGCGTGAGGGAGCTGGCGGAGGCCACGGGCGGGGAGCTGCTGAGCGGGGAGGAGTCGGCGGAGGAGCTGGTGGAGAACTTCGTGGTGGGGGCGATGGGGGTGGAGCGCGCGCTTCGATACTTCCGGCGGACGCCCCGGAAGTGCGTGATCACGGGCGGGGACCGGAGCGACATTCAGCTTGCCGCGCTGGAGACTCCCACCAAGTGCCTGATCCTCACAGGGGACCTGCGGCCCCGCCACACGGTGCTGGCGCGGGCGGAGGAGCTGGGGGTGCCGGTGCTGCTGGTGAGCCATGACACGCTGCGGACAGTGACGACGATAGAGGAGATGCTGGGGAAGCTGCGGGTGCGAGAGCCGAGGAAGATCGCGCACGCGGTGGAGCAGTTCGAGGCGAATCTGGAGCTGGCGAAGCTGGACGCGGCGCTTGGGCTGGGCTGATGCCTCGCCCCGGCCGCCGGAAGGTGGGAACCCGCGGGCGCGAATCGGGGGGTAGACGCCGGCGGCGCGGTGCTGGATCCCGCGGGCGAAGGGCCCCGGTCAGGGTGGCGGCCGTTTCTCTGGGGTGTCCGAAGAACCTGGTGGACACCGAGGTGATGCTGGGGCTGCTGCGGGAGTCGGGATTCTCTCTGGTGTCCGATCCCGAGCAGGCCGACGTGCTGCTGGTCAACACCTGTTGTTTCATCGAGGCGGCGCGGGAGGAGGCGGCGGAGGCGCTGGGCGAAGCGGTGCGGTGGCGG